>JACDEK010000016.1 GCA_013816445.1 Candidatus Saccharimonadota bacterium | reverse complement strand
CTGCTCTTGCTGAAAATGAATAATACAAAATAGAGTGACGCGGCTGTATTAAACTGGTTATGCTTGATATACAAATTACCTCTTAGTAGCTATAGGCTCTGAATTTAGTTGGAATGCGTTATAATCACGTTCGGTCTATATTGGCTGTTGTAGGTTGTCTACACCTGGTATAATACCTATCAGTGAAAAACTTTTTAGCCAAGATTAACAAGTCACGAGCGCTCTCTGCAGCGGCGTTTTTAATTTCGCTTAGCTACTTACTTAGTAGAGTACTTGGCCTAGTGCGTGACAGATTACTGGCCAGTAACTTTGGTGTCTCAGCTAGCACCGATGCCTACACGGCGGCTTTCCGTATTCCAGATTTACTATTCACAATTCTTATATCTGGTGCATTTGCTGTATCCTTCATACCAGTATTTATTGGATATGTAGAAAAGAAAAAAACTGACGAAGGGTGGCTGGTTGCTAGCTCACTACTCAATATATTCTCACTTCTTACTATTGGCTTGTGTGTGGTAGCCTTTGTTTTTGCGCCGCTTCTGATCAAAGGCCTTGCACCTGGCTTTGATGCCGATAGAGCAGCATTAACAGTAAATCTAACGAGAATAATGCTTATTACACCTTTCTTGTTTTCAATATCAAGTGTACTTGGTGCCATACAACAGTCATTTAATAGATTCACACTGTTTGCTATGGCGAGTGTATTTTATAACGTAGGTATTATTGTCGGAATAGTTTTTTTTAGTAAGTTTTTTCCTCAACAACCTATCTATGGCGTAGCCTGGGGGGTTGCGCTTGGGGCTGGCTTACAAGCACTCGTGCAATTTCTTGGTATTATCGGCCTGCATTTTAAATACTCATTAAGCTTCAAGCTCTTTCATCCTGGTGTACTAAAAGTTATTAAACTAATGATTCCTCGCTCTATCGATTTAGCTATTGATCAATTTAATTGGATTATTCAGACTGCCATTAGTTCTCACCTGCAAATTGGTAGCCTTACATCTTATTACTATGCCAATAATCTAAAAAATGTACCACTCGGTATTTTTGGTATGGCTATTTCTACAGCTGTGTTCCCGAGTCTTATTAGAGCGGCAAAATCAAAAGATAAGGCACGTTTAGCTTCAGCAATTGTACGAGACATGTGCTTAATAATGTTTTTTGTTATTCCGTCTGCTGCAATCGCAATTGTTATGCGTGGCTATATAGTACGTTTACTCTTTGGATTTGGAGACCAAGCAACATCTGATACTCTTGGCTGGTTGGCTGGTTCTATTGTCGCAACTAGTTTATTTTTTATGATTGCTCGAGTGTATTATTCGCTAGAAGATACTGTAACCCCGTTACTCACTAGTTTGAGTTCAATTGTTGTCAATATTGTATTAAGTATTATTTTGTCTAGCAAATATGGTGTGTCTGGCTTAGGTCTTGCATTAACGATATCTACTTTCTATGAACTGATTCTATTAATGATTATTTTGACCAGAAAAATTGGTAATTATGGTTATGCTTCTATTATTAAAACTGCAGTTAAGCTTACGGTTGCGAGCGGCATAATGTCAGCCTGGATATATGTATTAACTACCAGAGTATTTCCACTATACAAAACCGATATTGGCTTTCTCACTATTGCCCCTAAGTTTACTATAATCACCATAAGTGGCCTGGTCATATTTTTTATAGTCGCAAAAATACTCAGAGTATATGAGACAGATGCCATTTTGAAAAAAATCTTACACCCAATTCGTGTTATGAGAAAGATGAATAGATAATGTCTGACCAGCGTTCAATACGTAACTTTTGTATTATTGCACATATAGATCATGGTAAATCTACCTTGGCCGACAGAATGCTTGAGCTAACTGGCACAATCAATAAGCGCGATATGAAAGCACAGCTACTTGATTCAATGGAGCTTGAAAGAGAAAAAGGTATTACAATTAAATTGCAGCCCGTGCGAATGCAATGGCAAAACCATCAGTTAAACCTCATCGATACCCCTGGACACGTCGATTTTAGTTATGAGGTAAGCCGAAGTTTGGCTGCCTGCGAAGGCGCAATACTAGTGGTCGATGCAGCACAGGGTATACAGGCTCAAACTCTAGCAAATGTATATCTAGCAATAGAAGCTGGTCTTACTATAATACCCGTGCTTAATAAAATTGATTTGCCTGCTGCCGAACCCGAAAAAGTTGCGAAAGAAATCGCCTCGCTACTTGGTTGTGAAGCAAATGAAATTTTACGATTGTCTGCTAAAGAAGGTACGAATGTTGATACATTGCTTGATAGTATTATTGAGCAAGTACCTGCACCAAACGGCGATAGTAATAAGCCCACTCGAGCATTGGTATTTGATTCTATATATGATGAATATCGTGGCGTCATACTATATTTACGTGTCAAAGACGGGGCAGTACATAAGGGTGATGGTTTAAAACTCATAGTGCAAGGTAAAGACGCACTAGCAATTGATACCGGGTATTTTAGCCCCAAGATGCTATCTAGTCCAGCTATTGAGTGTGGCGAGATTGGTTATTGTGTTACGAATCTTAAATCAATTGCTGAGGCTCATGTTGGTGATACGGTAACACTCTTAAAACAACCAGCAACTGAGATTGTGCCGGGTTATAAGAAAGTTCGCCCGTTTGTGTACGCTGGTTTTTTTCCACATTCAGGTGAAGATTATTTAAATCTTAAAGATGCTCTAGAAAAACTTACTTTAAATGATTCTGCATTAGAATATGAGCCAGAAAATTCACAAGTGTTAGGTTTCGGTTTTCGGCTGGGGTTTTTAGGGCTATTACATCTTGAAATTATCAAAGAACGTTTAGAGCGTGAGTTTGGCCTTAGTCTAGTTGTGACTAACCCAAGTGTTGATTATCAAGTACAGACAACCAACAATGAAGAACTTGGAGTGAAGAGTGCAGCCGATTTACCAGACGTGAGCCGCATTACTTTAATCAGGGAGCCCTGGATTAAAGGAGAAATAATTGTTCCGAGTGATTATCTAGGCTCAATTATTCAACTGATTAATTCTATTCGAGGAATTCAAAAAAATCTGAGCTATATAGACTCAGAACTTGCACTTATTAGATTTGAAGCACCTCTTGCAAATGTACTTACTGACTTTTATGACGAACTCAAGAGTGTTAGCTCAGGCTATGGTTCATTTAATTATGATCTTTGTGACTATCGACAAGAAGATTTGGTGAGAGTAGATATCTTGGTGGGTGGTGAGGCTGTTGATTCTCTTAGTATGATTTCTCATCGTAGTGAAGCACTCGCGATCGGTAGAAAAGTAGTTGAAAAATTAAAGACCGTTATACCAAAACAACTCTTTGAAATTAGCTTGCAAGCAGCAATAGGAGGCAAGGTGATTGCTCGTGAAGATATTAAAGCTATGGGTAAGAATGTAACTGCTAAGCTCTATGGTGGTGATGTGAGCCGTAAAAATAAGCTTCTTGATAAGCAGAAAAAAGGTAAGAAACGCCTGAAGAAAATTGGCAAAGTTGAAATCCCTTCTGAGGCTTTTATGGTACTACTTAAAAAAGACTAGTGCTTGGTTGAATACTACTTATCTGATAGAGTTGTTATATGAGCAAAGATCCAACTATAACTAAGCCGTCAGATTCAGAATTCACTCCAGGGAGTGAGCCAGAGAAGGTAACCTACCCAACAAATACTAGATTTAGAAATATTATTCTTATTTTTGGAGTTGTACTTTTAGCAATTGGTTTTATTGCCCTTTTGTGGCTTACCTTGAGGCCGAAGAGTTCAGTCAAATCACCAGACGGCAAGGTGCAACAATTTGAACAAAAAACCCAAGATGAGTTTATAAATACACAAGAGGAGCGCGAGCAGCAGCCGTAGACTAAAATGGCTTCTTCAATACACTCAAACAATCAACCTTCGATAATGAATCGTGATCTTGACTCAATTATTGTTTTGCCAGAACGCAAAGGCAAAAAGATTTTTCTTGTTATACTGAGTATGATTTTTTCTGGTTTAATTGCTGGAGTCATAGTGTATACTTGGCAAATTCAAGAGATAAGACTTGTCTCGGCAGACTACCAAACACAGTTAGCAAATAGTAATGACGAGAAGAAGTCTCTGCTAAAACAAATAGCTATTCTTGAAGCACAGCTGGGCGCCGTTAAGCTACTTGCAAAAACAAGTGAGCAAGCAGAGATTATTAGTAAAGTAGCATCGTTAACAGCACTACCAGCAGAAGTACCAATTATTTCTACTGTGACAGATATAAACAAATTTTCATCCCAAGCTTTGTATAAAAACTCTATTAATGGCGATAAGATATTATTTTTTGCTAAATCTGGCATAACAATAATTTTTCGACCAAGTACTGGGAGCATTGTAGCTAAATCTTAAAATTAATATAAAAACTTTAATTAGCACTCTTGAGTTGTGTCAAAGTACTAATATGGTTTTTATGTCTAGCCTGCCTGATTACCATATAGTTTTTCATTTTTTTCTCCAGTCCAGCTCGGTGTAGCTACGGCTACACATCGCTCTGGTCTTCAAAAAGAAATAAAAATCTTTACGGCACCAGACAACCCAGCCAAAAAAAAACCAATTAGCACTCTTGACACGGGAGTGCTAATTTTTGTACAATAGTACTATGTTAGCACTCTAAGGTGTTGACTGCTAAAAGAGGTAGTATTACCATAAAGTCATGACAACAAGACAAGAACAAATATTAGCCGAAATAATTCGGCTTTATGCTGACAGTGCCGAGCCAGTTAGCTCGAGAGAATTAGCAAACTCTTTTGGCCTCAGCTCAGCGACTATTAGAGCTGAAATGGCAGCGCTTGAAGAAAACGGCTACATTTTGCAGCCCCATGTATCTGCTGGGCGCATTCCTACAGATAACGGTTATCGGTTTTTTGTAAATAATTTAGTCAAATCTGACGCATTTGCAAAGAAACGTAGTGTGCAAACTATCGCGAAGCGGGTAGATAGTCTCAAAGATCGAACCGATAGTGCTATTAAGATAGCTGCAGAAACCCTCAGTGACTTAACCGGTAATATGGCCTTTGTAACGCTAAGTGATACAGTCTATATATATGGCATGGGTCAATTATTTTCACAGCCAGAGTTTTTAGACCAAGTACAGGCTTTACAGGCTGCACGTTTTATAGATGCAATGCAACAGTGGCTCAGTAGTGCACAGATAGAAAAACTTCAGGTATATATAGGAGAAGAGAATCCTATAGTGCGCAGTAGTGGCTTGACAATGGTGGTAAATCGTTTCGCGAGCCCTTACTCAGACAAAAGCTACATCGGTATTGTTGGTTCAACCCGTCAAAGTTATGATAAAGTTATTAGCCTTGTTGAAGAAACCAGCCGCGCCCTAGAAGAAGCATTTAATTAACAAAGTAAGCCAAAGAGAATACTTATGAATGAAAAAAATCCTCAAGAACCCATTAAGAGAGTGAAAACTAAGCAAAAGCTAAATAAAAAAAATACCAATTTAGAGTATGAACAGAAGATTGGTGAACTAACTGCACATTTACAGCGTCTGCAAGCAGAATTTGAAAATTATAAGAAGCGCGTTAATGATGAGCGTTCAGAGTTAATGACTACAGCAAAAGAATCAGTATTGACTGATTTATTGCCGGCACTTGATAACTTTGACAGGGCAACAACTCACTTACCAGCAGAACTTGAAGATAATAGTTGGGCCAAAGGTATGCAGTATGTGGGTCAGCAGCTAGTGAATATTCTCGATGAAATGGGCGTAGGTCAGTTTAGTCCGCTTAATGAAGAATTTGATCATTCAAAACATGATGCTGTAGAGACTGTGCCGTCAGACAAACCACAAGGAATTATTACAGAGGTTATTATTCCTGGTTATCAAATTGGTGGACGCATTGTTCGGCCTGCACAGGTAAAAGTTAGTAGTGGAGAAAAAGCTAAAGTATAAGAATGTAAAAACGTCATCTCGACCGTCGTTGAGAGATCTCAAGAGATCCTTCGGCCGCGCTCAAGATGACACACTAAGAAAAAAAGGAGAAATATTATGAGTAAGATTATCGGAATTGATTTAGGAACAACCAACTCAGCTATGGCTGTTATGGAAGGTGGTGAGCCAACTATTATAACAAATGCAGAAGGTGGTAGAACTACCCCAAGTATTGTTGCAATTAATAAGAATGGCGAGCGCCTAGTTGGACAGACTGCTAAACGTCAGGCTGTCATTAACCCAGACAACACTATTTATAGCGTTAAGCGTCTAATAGGTCGTACTATTGATGACCCAGAGGTAAAACGTGATATAGACTTGATGCCATACCAGATTGTAAAAGCTGACGGTCACGTAAAAGTAAAAATGGGTGACAAAGACTATACTCCAGAAGAAGTATCGGCAATGATCTTGAGTAAACTCAAAGCTGATGCAGAAAAATATCTTGGTCAGCCAGTAACAGAAGCAGTTATTACTGTACCGGCGTACTTTAGTGATGCTCAGCGTCAGGCTACCAAAGATGCTGGTAAGATTGCCGGGCTTGAGGTAAAACGTATTATTAATGAGCCAACTGCAGCGGCCTTGGCATATGGGCTTGATAAGAAAAAAGAAGAAAAAGTTGTTGTATATGATCTTGGTGGCGGTACATTTGATGTATCTGTACTTGAGCTAGGTGATGGAGTTTTTGAGGTTAAAAGCACAAATGGTGATACGCATCTTGGTGGTGATGACTTTGATATGGTAATTATCAATCATCTTATTGATGAATTTAAGAAAGACCAAGGCATTGATCTTAAGAGTGATAAGGCAGCCATGCAACGACTCAAAGAAGCTGCAGAAAAAGCTAAGATTGAACTTTCTACTACAAACGAGACAAGTGTGAATATTCCATTTGTTACTGCTGATGCCGAAGGCCCAAAACATATGGATATGAATCTTACGCGTGCTGACTTTGAAAAACTTGTCCTTGAACTTGTTGAAGAAACTCTTAAGCCATGTGAAGCTGCTCTTAAAGATGCTAAGGTCACAAAAGATGATATTAATGAAATAATTTTAGTTGGTGGTATGACTCGTATGCCCCTTGTGCAGAAAAAAGTAGAAGAGTTCTTTGGTAAAAAACCATTACAAGGTGTTAACCCAGACGAAGTAGTTGCAACTGGCGCAGCTATTCAGGGTGGTGTACTTGGCGGTGATGTCAAAGATGTATTGCTTTTAGATGTTACTCCACTGAGTCTTGGAATTGAAACAATGGGCTCAGTGAGTACTAAGCTAATTGAGCGAAATACAACTATCCCAACCAGTAAGAGCCAAACATTTAGTACAGCTGCTGATAATCAAACTAGCGTAGAAATTAACGTTTTGCAGGGTGAACGTGAAATGGCAAGCGACAACAAAAGTCTTGGTAGATTTACACTAGACGGTATTCCGCCATCACCTCGTGGTGTTCCGCAGATTGAAGTAAGTTTCAATATTGATGCTAACGGTATTGTAAATGTGAGCGCTAAAGATAAGGCTACAAACAAAGAGCAGAAAATTACTATTACAGGCGGTGGTAGCTTAAGCGAAGAAGAGATTAAGAAGATGCAGCAAGATGCTGAGACTCATGCTGATGAAGACAAAAAGAAGAAAGAACAAGTAGAAGCAAAAAACCACGCCGATACGCTTATCTATACTGCAGAAAAAACTCTGCATGATGCTGGAGATAAAGTAGCAGAGGATGACAAAAAATCAGTACAAGATGCTGTTGCTGTCTTGAAAGAAAAACTGGATACAGAAGATATTGAAGAACTCAAAAAACTAAGTAATGACCTTAATGAAAAACTTATGAAGGTTGGAGAGCAGATGTATAAAGCTGAGGCCGAGGCAGCAAAATCTGAAAACGAACCTGAAGAAGCTGAAACAAAAAAAGACGAAGAGAAGACTGAAAAGAGTGAAGAAAAATCTGATAAAAATTCGCCAGCTGGCGAAGATGACAAAGATGCTGAAGAAGGCGAAGTAGTAGACGATAAAAAAGAAACAAAATAATATTATTCTTAAGAGTAGAGCAATAACATCTTGTTATTGCTCTCGCAAGAATAAGAAAGACTACAAGTGGAAAAAATCCAAGAACCAGCAAAACATTCCCAGCCCGCCAGCATATTTATTGATGGAGAAAACTTACTATATAGTTTACTCTCAGTATTAATTCCAGAAAAATTAGTTGATGAAAGAGCTAGCTTGGTAAAGTTTGATCTAATATCGTTTTTTATTGAAGCTACTAAAGAAAATAGTAAGCCAATTGATATTTTTTATTATGGCACTAAGCCTCATTTAGTAAAAGACATGGGTGATGAAGCTCTAGAGGCATCAACAAAAATGCTTGAGCACAAACAAGCTTGGGGGCAATGGTTAGAAAAGCAAAAGATTCTTTTTATTACTGCCGGTAATCTCAAGGCTCGTCAGAAAAAAGAGGGTGTAGTATTTCAAGAAAAAGGTGTTGATGTAAGAATTGCGGTAGATATGGTTAAGCTAGCATATGAAACAAAAAATATGCATTTTATTATTGCTAGCTCAGACTCAGATATTATTCCAGCACTGAGGGTGGTAACCGAGAAAGGTCATAAGATTACCTACGTCGCCATGACTGGAAGTCTTAATAAAGCAATTGCTGCGCATGCCAACAAGACAGTTACTTTTACTCGCCAAGATATTATTAATAGTTATAAAAAAGTAAACGAGTAGAGATTATGGATAAAAGAGATTATTACGAAATACTAGGTGTGTCAAAAGGCGCTACCCAAGATGAAATAAAAAAAGCTTTTCGTAAAAAAGCAATTGAACTTCATCCGGATAAAGATACCGGTGATGAAGCTAAATTTAAAGAACTCGGTGAGGCTTATGAAGTGCTTGGTAATACCGAAAAACGTCAGGCCTATGATCAGTTTGGGCATGCAGCAGGTGCAGATCAGGCAGGTGGTGGCAATCCTTATGGCGCCGGCAGTAACCCCTTTGGTCAAGGCAGTCCATTTGGTGATGGATCACAGTATGATTTTTCTGGTTTTGGGGGTGGTGGAATAAATGATATTTTTGATATGTTCTTTCGGGGTGCACAAAACCAAGCTCGTGATGTAGAGGTATCGCTAACAATTGAGTTTATGGAGGCAGTTAAGGGTACTACTAAAGAGTTGAGTCTGCGCATTAACGATAAGCAAGCTGGCGGAAGAAAAAATGAAGAGATCAAAATCAAGATACCTGCAGGTATTGATGATGGGCAATCAATTAAGCTTGAAGGTAAGGGTGAGATAAATAGTCAAGGTCAGCGCGGTGATATGTATGTACACATTAGAGTGCGTCCTGATAAAAACTTCAGACGCGAGGGGCCACACATTATCTCTGAAATAACTCTTGATATGGTAGATGCGGCTTTGGGTTGTGATACCGACATACAGACTCTCGATGGTGAAGTGACTATTAAGACCCCTGCTGGTAGTAGTGAAGGCAAAATAGTTAAACTAACTGGTAAAGGCATGCCAATTGTAGGTTCAAACACTCTTGGTGACCACTTAATAGTTATTCATATATCAATACCGAAAAAGCTAAATAGTAAGCAGAAAAAAATACTCGAAGAATATCGCACAGTAAGTAAAAAACATTTTTGGTAGGCTAGCTTAATTTAGTTGCCCCGCACCTGGCAAAAGACTATACTTAAGCTTAATGAATCATCTGCCACAAATTACTTTTAATCTAATATTATTCGCTCTACTTGGTGGGTTGAGTGCATTAGGCTTTTTATTTGGTGAAAATCGCCTGAAGAGCATTAGTTATGGCGCGTTTATGAGCTTTTTTATTGTCTTTGTGAGCTCTGAAACTGCCATGAATGATTTGGCAACCAAAATAAACTTTCCAATTATAACCGCAAAACTAGGTTTTATAGCTCTTGTCTGTACTGCACTATTTCTTGGTGCACTTATAGATCAAAAAAAAGCCCGCAATAAAATACGCTCTATTCCTCTAGCTTTTATTACGGGATTATTTATTTGTGGGTATGGTGTGGGCTTATTACCGGCAAAAGCTCAGCAGAGTTTAGTGACTGACTTTAATTTAGCTGCCCAAATATATAACTTTAGAATGTTTTTTATGGTAGCGCTGGCTATATGGTTGGTAGTTATTCAATTTATTCCTGCTAAAAAAGACGATGACGAAAAAAAGAAATAGACTTGCAATAAACAGCTATATAAGTTATAATATCGCAGTTAAGTATTAATAGTTATGAAGATATCAATTGTTACAAAAAATGCCGATTCTGGGGTGATTACTGAGCTTTTACGTGCTGCCCAGAAGAATAGAATCAAAGCTGAGCCTATTTCGATAGACTCTATTAATGATATTCAATATATTAATAACAAGCTTGGCGACATTATTATATGGCGCGCTTCAGGTATTGATATAAAATCAGAGCGAGCAAGCCTAGGAGTGATATTGCAAGATAAGCATGTAATTAACCAGTCTATTTTTACGAATGCCTATATAACACATAAGCTATATCAGCAGACGTTAATATCATATTCAACTCGTATTAATACTATTCCTACCTTTCGCTATAAAAATATAAAAGAGCTGAAAGCTAGTATTGAAATGGGTATTCTAGAGTATCCGTTTATTTCCAAACCAAACTACGGCTCGCAAGGTAAAGGCGTAGTGCTTATTAAAAATAGTGCACAGTTGACTGAATTAAAAGGCATGTATGCTGATTATATATTTCAAAACTTTATTCCAAATGATGGCGACTGGAGAATAATTGTTATAGGTGGTCATGCTATTGGGGTGATGAAACGCACAGCCACAGCAGGAAGTCATCTTAATAATATCTCTCAAGGTGGAGTAGCGACTCTTGAGCAAGATAAGCGAATTGTCTCAAAAGTAACGGATATTGCTACAACGGTAGCGTCAGTATTTGGATTGTCTTTTTGTGGGGTGGATGTGATTCGTAATAAAGATACTGGAGAATTATTCTTTTTAGAAGTTAATACTGCACCAGAATGGAACGGCGAAAATGGTTTTCAGAGTGTCTCAAAGGTAAATGTTGCAGAAAGTTTAATGCTGTATTGTCAGCAGATGGGACGACGTAATCATAAGCCCACTCAAGATTTAGTGAGAGATTATTATGATACGAATTTTGCATTCTTAGAAGGCAAACAGTTTCATTATGCATCTCGAATGTATTTATGGACCGGTGACGTAAGAATGAAAAATGAACTTGAGGTACTTCGTGAAGAGTATATTGGTGTTGATCATGATCAATTAAAACAAAAATTCCAAACTATCTTGAAAAAAGGTGCTGGAGATAGACCACAGAATATTGCAATGCGTAAAAAGTATTTTGCAAAATATAATATGTTGCGTAAATACAATAGTATTTTATTTAAGGTACTCTTTGCTGAAACTATCTATCAAGAAGATATTCGTCCGGTTGTTAAAGAGCTTATTTCTGATGATCAATTCTTAGAATTATTTTCTACCCTTAAAAAAGACAAAGATGCCATACGAGTATTGTCTACACACGCTATCAATTTCTTTTATAATCTTAACTTTTATTTTAATAGTTCAAAGAAACTTAGTGTAAAAACAACAATTGATCCTGCTTATTATTTGAGTCTCGTTAAAACATTTCACGGTACTGTTGATGGCAAAAAGATTTCTCAAGATCAAGAATTAAAATTAAAACTCTATCTTTTGACTCACGCAATTATTGGTGCCTCAAACTTTTATAGTCATCCTGCAAAAGGGTTTTGTTACAAACAAATGATTCATTTAGCCGAAGAGCTTATTCAAGAAAATTATTTTCAAATAACCCTAGACAACAAAGTAGAGTTTTTAGTTTGCGCAGCTTTATGTGGTGAAGTCTCATCACTTCGTTCGCTGATTGAAGAAGAAGCAAAGGTATCACTTTCTACTGTTGGTAATTTCTTGGTAGACAAAATCAACCTTAGTAGTGACGGTAAAGTAAAAAATAAGTTGTCACAGGCAGAGCATAGAAATGTTTTGTATCTCATGAGTCAGTATGAGTTTATTCATAAAGAAGAAAGTGTGATTAGTAAGACGACACTTCAACCAAAACTCAAAGTGCGCTCACTGCCAATACTTGGTCGACGTGCCTATGTTCAATTTAAAAAATTTCCTGGTATTCGATTTAATGCTCGGGTTGATAGTGGAGCAGATTTTAGTGCCTTACATT
>JACDEK010000073.1 GCA_013816445.1 Candidatus Saccharimonadota bacterium | reverse complement strand
CTGTCATACTACGCTAGCCAATGAGCAAGTGATTCATGGAGTATGTGAACGGTGCGAAACAAAGGTAGAACGCAAAAACCTCAAACAATGGTATTTTAAAACAACCGATTATGCCGATAAGCTCATTAAAGGCCTTGATACAATTGATTGGCCAGACCGTATTAAAGACGCTCAGCGCAATTGGATAGGCCGCAGTGAGGGTACACAGATTGAGTTTGCTATAGATGGCCACTCTGATGCTCTCACAGTATTTACTACTCGCCCCGATACATTGTTTGGTGTAACATTTATGGTTATTGCTCCAGAACACCCTCTGGTAGATGTGATTATTTCTGATACACAAAGCGCTGCAGTATCTCAGTATGTAAATCTAGCTGGCAAAAAAACCGATGTGGCGCGCATGGAAGAAAAAGAAAAAACCGGAGTTTTTACAGGTACGTATGCGGTTAACCCTGCAACCAATGAGCAAATTCCTATTTGGGTAGCAGACTATGTACTAATGGGTTATGGTACGGGGGCAATTATGGCCGTACCCGCTCACGATGAGCGTGACTTTGAATTTGCACATAAGTATGGCTTAGAGATAAAACAAGTCATTGAAGGTGATGTACAGGCAAATACCGTACATTCTGGTACGGGCAAATTAATTAACTCGGGCCGGTTTGACGGCTTAGAGGGCGATGAGGCCAAAAAAGAAATAACTGATTGGCTAAAAGAGAGTGAGCTTGGCCAAACGCATACTCAATATCGTTTGCGCGACTGGTTGATTAGCAGACAAAGATACTGGGGTACACCTATACCAGTAATTCACTGCGTGGGCTGTGGAGTAGTGGGTGTACCAGAAACAGACCTACCTGTGGTATTGCCACTCAATCAAAAGATTGATTCTACTGGCAGATCACCTTTGCTTGATGATAGCTTTGTAAATGTGCAGTGCCCGCATTGTAAGGGTGATGCCAAACGCGAAACTGACACGATGGATACTTTTGTGGATAGTAGTTGGTACTATTTGCGCTATCCAAACCCACACTACACTCAGGGTCCAATTGACCATGAGGCCATTAAGCAATGGCTACCTGTCAGTACATACATTGGTGGGCCAGAGCACGCCACTATGCATTTGCTGTATGTGCGGTTTATTGCACACTTCTTGTATGAAAATAGCTATATCCCTATGGCTGAGCCACTACCAAAATTTATTTGTAATGGGCTTATTATGGGTCCTGATGGTAATAAAATGAGTAAATCAAAGGGCAATGTTGTTGACCCAGATGATTATGTGAGTAAGTATGGGGCAGATAGTGTCAGGCTCTATATGATGTTTATGGGGCCATATGATGATGGAGGCCCGTGGGATCCGCAAAGATTTGAGGGTGCTCACCGTTTTGTTAATAAAGTCTATGATTTGGCAACAGCACAGTATAAAACCCAAGAACTCAATACCGAAATTGAAGCTGATTTAGAGGCTAAATTACACAAGCTAATAAAAAAGGTCAGTGAAGATATTGGCGAGGCTCATTTTAATACCGCTATCGCGGCTTTTATGGAATTTACAAATACATTAACCAAGGTGCGTCAGGCTGGTTCTGTTTCGGCTGATGCCTGGAAACAAAGTATTACTTTACTTGCAGTTCTACTCGCCCCAATTACACCCCATCTTTCAGAAGAGATTTGGGCAACCGTTGGTAATACCGAGTCTGTTCATCTGCAAGCCTGGCCAAAGTACGATGAAGATAAGGTGAAGGATGATGTTGTGACAATTGTGATTCAAGTAAATGGTAAACTGCGGGGTGAGTTTGTGGCTACCGCCGGTACCGACAAGGGTGAATTAGAAAAACTTGCCACTGATCTTAACCAAAAAGAGAATTTCACCAAAGACGCCGAAATAGTCAAAACTATTGTTGTTCCAAACAGGCTTGTTAATTTTGTAGTGAAATAGACTAGTTATTCAGCTAATTCAGTAATTTTTCAGTCTTGAAGAATATAATAAACAAGTGAGATTACTAACCTGAACTAGTTGCAAAAAAGTCTGCAAAGTGCTACAATACTACGTGAAATGCCAATTAGCATTCTAGGACTCAACCGATCTCATGATGGCGCTCAAGAGCATTATGAAGTAGAAATTTCGTCATTAGATGATATTGATCTGCTAAAACCATTTAAGGTTCAGATTACCGTAACTAAGTTACGTCATGATATATATGATGTTCATATTACGGGTGATATGGTTGTAAAACTAGATTGTCATCGGTGCTTGAAGCCACTAGATTCACCAATTCATATAGATTTTCATACAGTTTTTGCTGATGAACCAGATGAAGAAGAATGGCCAATAGCCAAAAATGATATAGATATAGATGAGCCAGTTCGTCAAGAAATACTATTTTTGACGCCAACTCAGCTCCTCTGTCAGCTAGATTGCTCTGGTATTCAATCAAAAAATTAACTAAGTAAGGAGACTGCTATGCCAGTACCAAAGAAACGTCGCACTTCTAGCACTCGCGGCCAACGTCGTAGTCATGATAGTTTAAAGCCATTACAGCTAATGTATGAGAAAAACTCTAAGCTAAATCTGCCTCGTCGTTTGCATAAAGCAGCTACACTAGGAGTAGTGCGTACCCGTCGAAGTATCTAAGTAAAATCCTCGCAATTTAGTAGTAAAGTACGTTACAATAATTAACATAACAAGATTATGGCTTCAAATAGACACCTCTGTAGAATAATTGCATTACAAACACTCTACGAATATGATTTTCGTACGAGTCTTGATATGCCAGAACTAGAAACTGATATGAATGAGATATTGGCTCGAAACATTGGTGTATACTCTGAAGTTTTAGAAGAAACAGACTTTATTACAGATCTTGTAGAAGGAACACAAAAAAACAATAAGAAAATCGATGCCTTGATTGCGCCCGCTGCTCCAGAATGGCCAATTGAACAAATTGCTAAGGTAGACAAAAGTATTTTGCGCCTAGCAGTGTATGAGTTACTTTTTAAAAGAGAAGTACCCCCAAAGGTAGCTATTAATGAAGCAGTCGAGCTAGCTAAATCATTTGGCGGAGATAACTCAAGTAAATTTATCAATGGAGTGCTCGGCACCATTTATCGACAAAGTGAATATTATGAACCAGAAGAAGACAAAAAACTCCAAGCTGAACAATCTGCCAAGCCTGCACTCGCAGAGCAGCCAAGCTCTACAGAAGAACCAGAGCCCGCAGCAGAACCAGAGCTCAAACCAAAGCCAACAGCCAAAAAAGAAGAAAAATAACCGCCAATATCCGCCGCGCTCTAAAGCCGTACGTGAATATTCAAGTGGTGGTATTGTTTTTCGTGTAGACGGCGATGTTATAGAGGTAGTGCTATTGCAAGACCCCCGCGCCCGTTGGAGCATACCTAAAGGACACGTTGAGTCTGGTGAAACTCTCGAGCAAACAGCCATACGCGAGATTGGTGAAGAAACTGGCCTTAAAGCCATTAAGATATTGAGCAAACTCGATAAAATTCACTTTTTTTACCGCATGAACAACAAACTTATTTTTATGACTAACTTTGTGTATCTTATCGAGTCGACTGACCCTGAGGAGGTGTTGATTCCAGAAAAATCAGAAGGCATTATAGATGTTCAGTGGTTTGAAGCTGAGCAAGCCTATGATATCCTAGAGTATAAGGCAACCAAAGTTATTTTGCGTGAAGCAATTAACCGTATTAAGGAAAAGTACAATATATAATGGTTTTTGATCAGAGTGAAATTGAAAAAATAATACAGGTAAGTTTTTCTAGTCCTGATTTAATCAAAACTGCCTTTACTCACCGTAGTTATATTAATGAGCATCGTAAAGCCGGGCTTGAACACAATGAACGCCTAGAGTTCTTGGGTGACGCAGTTTTAGAGCTAGTTGTAACAGATTATTTATATAATAACTACGAAAACCCTGAAGGTGATCTAACGGCCTGGCGTTCTGCCATGGTTAAAACAGAGTCGCTGGCTGAGCTGGCTGAAAAACTCGAAATTGGCCAGTAT
>JACDEK010000072.1 GCA_013816445.1 Candidatus Saccharimonadota bacterium | reverse complement strand
TTTGAGTACTTGGCTCTTGCCACCAAATACAGTCAGTTATTATAAATTCATCCTGATTCAGTAGAGGTGATTCTTCATTTGTCGTTACATACACACTGTTACTTTTTGCATCTATTTTATAGACAAAGTACGCTTTACCTCCCCCTATACCTAAGCCATGTCTTTGGCCAATAGTATAAGAAAAAGCACCTTGATGCACACCGAGTATTTCACCCTTTTCATTAAGTATATTACCAGTCTGTGGTTTAATAAATTCTGAAAGAAAATCTCGCATCGGAATATTACCCACAAAACATAAGCCCTGACTATCTGGCCGACTATGGTTGGGTAAAATGTATTTTTTGGCTAATGCCCGAACCGTTGTTTTCGTATACTCACCAAGGGGGAAAATTATCTTCTCGCCAATTTTAGGATTGATACGATACAAAAAATATGTCTGATCTTTTGAGGTATCTTTGGCAGTTTCAAGCTGACCCAACTGCATTCTGGCATAATGTCCAGTCGCTACATAATCTGCCCCTTCCTTTAAACACTTTTTTAAAAACACTTTGAACTTAATTTCTGCATTACACATAATATCGGGGTTTGGTGTGAGACCTTTTTTGTAGGTATCAAGCATATATTGTGTTACGTGTTCAAAGTATTCTTTCTCAAAATCATATACTTCAAAAGAAATACCTAAATGGGCAGCAACCGAGCGGGCAGATTGCAGGTCATCTTTCCATGGACAATGATGGCCAGCAATGTCTTTACTCCAATTCTTCATATATATACCGTGTACAGCGTAACCTTCTTCTTTTAGTAAAGCTGCTGCGACCGCACTATCTACTCCACCACTAAGACCAACAAAAACTTTTTTCATTCGTAATTTCCTGTCAGATAAATATACAAAATCTTCTGTAGTTCACTTAAAGAGATAGAACGAGCAAAGCCAGTCTGCCACCACCCAGATTTACTCCAACGATCGTCATAAGAACTGACGTCTTCAATCTCATAATTTGGCCCAAATACATGTGAGAAAGTATCATGAGTTCGTCTTTGATGATAAGGGCTCGTTACTAAAATGATTTTTTTTACACCACTATCTTGCAAAAGTTTTTTGGTATCAACTGCATTTTGATAGGTGTTTTGTGAGTCTACGTCAGTTAATATAGCAGACTCAGGTATACCTGCCTCTATCGCTTGCTCACGCATTGCCGAAGCATTACTGGGCCCATCATCAAGTGCTGCGCCAGAGAATACTATTTTTGGCGCCTTACCATCTTTATATATCTCAATGCCTTTTTGTGCGCGAGTTGTGGTCTGCCCACCACTCACTACTACAATAGCATCAGCCTGTGTAAGAGGCTGAGTCTGAGGGCTTAAGAAAAACCCTAGCCCAAAAAATATTACTATGCAGACCAAAGCAATGCTTGTGAGAAATACCCCAACAACAATTAGGAATTTTTTCATACCCCTATGATAACGCAGAAATGGTTTTTTTGAGACATTCTATGAGTTTATCTATATCTGAGTTTTTTGTTTGTCGACCAAAAGAAATACGTATACTACCTTGAGCCTGATCTTTTGTGCGGCCAATGGCTAGTAAAGCTGCACTCGGCATATCATTACTTGCCTCACAAGCTGCTCCAGTGGCAATTTCAATCTTATGAGCATCTAGGTAAGCAACAATGTTTTCTCCACTTATTCCGTTAAGACAAATACTTACTAGTGAAAAAATCCTATCTTTAGAGTGACCATTTTCTAAAAGAGTAATCTTGCTCAGCTCTAGCATACAACGCACATATAGTTGCTGATACTTCTCGGCGTCTTTTTTACGCAGCTCTTGCACTAGCAAAAGTGCTATTGAAAACCCTACAATCAAGTTGATATTTTCAGTACCTGAGCGCACACCTCCCTCTTGTGAGCCGCCGTACATGAGAGGGGTTAGATTTACCCCTCGACGAACATACAGTAAGCCTACTCCTTTGGGGCCATATATTTTTGCAGCACTACACGTGAGTAAATCCATACCCAGTCTATTTACGTCACAATTGAGTAGCGAGAGTGCTGTACTTGCATCAGTATGAAAAATAATTTTCGTACCATTGCATTTTTCATACGCTCTAACAATCTTAACAAGCTTTGCTATTTGCTGAATTGTACCTATTTCACTATTAGCGTAGTTTATGGTCACTAGAGCCGTAGCTTGAGAAAGTAAGTTTTCAAAAGCTTTTTGGTTAACTCTCCCGGTTGAGTCAATTGCACACCAATGAATTGTAAAACCTTCTTTTTCTAACTGCTCTAGGGGTTTACGAACAGAGGCATGCTCAGTTGCAATAGAAATTATTTCTTTTTTTTCACTCGCTCTTGCAGCTCCTAGAATGGCTAAATTATTTGCCTCAGTGGCCCCACTCGTAAATACTATTTCTTCACTATTTGCACCAAAAAACATTGCAATTTTTTTACGAGCTAATGCAATCTCGTTACGCGCATCACGACCAGACTGATAGTTGCTCGAGGGGTTCGCAAACAACTTCTCTACTCGATGCATCTCTTTTACAACCCTTGGGTCAAGTGGTGTAGCTGCAGCATAATCTAGATATAGTGTATCTCTCATAGTGTAAATAACTTCTTAGCGTTATTGGTTGATTCGCTCACAAGATCAGTCAATTGCTGTTCTCGCAAGTCAGCAATAAATGTAGCGGTTGCACTGACAAAACTTGGTTCATTACGTTTGCCCCTATACGGTACTGGCGTAAGAAATGGACAGTCGGTTTCTAAAAGAAGCTTGTCTTGACTGACGAGTTTTACTGCTTCAAGCTGAGAACTATCTTTTGTGAATGTCATTATTCCATTCATGCCAAAGTATACACCAAGTGCATTGGCTAGCTCAACTTCTTTTAAACCACCCGTAAAGCTATGTATAACTCCACGAGTTTTTGGATACTTCTTTATAATTGCAAAAAAATCATCCCAAGCATCACGTACATGAAATATGACTGGTAAATCACACTCTTGAGCCAATTCAAGTTGCCACTCAAGCATACGAAATTGTTCTGCCTGAGAAGAAAAGTTTTTGCAATAATCAAGGCCACACTCACCAATAGCCACTAGTGTTTTTTCATAGTCTTCATTTTGGGTCAGTTCTTTTACGCTCAAAAAAGCATCTTCGCCGAGTTTTGCATCGTGCGGGTGAATACCAACAGTCGCAAATATTTTGATACCTTTTGCTTTATCAAGCACCAAAGGGTTAATAGAAAAATTTAGTGCATCTCGTGAATCTGTATCATTTGTGCCAACAGTAATAATAGTCTCTACCTGAGCTGCACGACAGTTATCAAATAAAGTACTTAGGTCGTTTGTAAATTCATCAAAATGAATATGAGCATGTGTGTCTACTAACATAAGTTTATTATACCTTTTTTCACAGACCGAGTACTAACTATCAATACGTGGAAAAAGAATACCCACTTCAGTGTTTACTTTGCCATGAGCAAAAGTCATAAGTATTTTTTCAGATGTATCTGGCATAAATGGTACTAAATATTCTGCCATCATAGTAAGTTCGCAGGCTAATCCACTCAAAAATTCTATAGCTTTAGACAAATCTGACTTAGCAAGCTCCCATGGTTTATTTTCTTCAATTGCTCCATTAAGAGAATCAAGGTGAGCAAAAACTTCTTCTAGATACTTATCAAATTGACAATGAGAAATGTAGTCTTCTAGCTGCGTTTGTGAGTTTACTTTTACCTCATCAAACTGGCCATCATTATATTTTACAAGCATTGCGGCCGTGCGCGAGACCAAATTGCCCAAGTTATTTGCAAGATCAGCATTGTAGGCCTCTTCAAAACGATCGTTATTAAAGTCTCCATCATTATTACTTGGTATATACCGCAGTAAAAAGTATCGTACTGGGTCAACGCCATATTTTTCAATTATCTCAAATGGATTAATAACATTACCGAGACTTTTGCTCATTTTTTGTCCATCAGAGTTAATAAACGGGTGCACGTAAACCGACTTGGGTACTTGCAAGCCAGCACTCATAAGCATAGCTGGCCATAATAT
>JACDEK010000071.1 GCA_013816445.1 Candidatus Saccharimonadota bacterium | reverse complement strand
ATATAATGGGTTTTATCATACGCATCCAATCATTACAGACAGTGGTGTCAGTCAAAAAAGACTCTTGCTAAACAACGCTTCACTGCGAGTACTTGAGAGATGTTTTTCTGTCTTAGGTCTAAAGATGCCAGAAAAGATGTAGATTCTATATAGTGAGTTTATAGAGAGAATTTTCTGATGTAAAATATACATTTTTATCGCTACTGCTGTATGTAAAGGAGGTAATCTCTGATGTATTGTTTACAATTATTTCTTTACTATACTCACCGCCAGTTTCTTTCAGATTAATGATAATAAATGCTTTCTTGAGGGGGTTGAGTACTATTAACTGATCTGGTGTCTCGGTATAGATAAGCTGAGAAATATCTTGCATATCAGCTGGCTTATTGCTGACCTGAAACTGCTTCTGTATTCCTTGATCAAATAAGAGTACTTCACCTGTGCGCTTGGCCACAAAAACAGTTCCATTAACACTTGTGCTAGTAGAGTCGCTTAAGAGGCCAGGAGTTGGTTTCTTGATGTAAGCATTACGCGTTCCAAAGCCACTAGGTGTTTTACTATAGCGATATATTTGGTTGTCAGTTGGGCTGAGCAAGTATATATTCTGGACATAACTAGAAATACTCACACTACTCGGCCAGCCAGAAGGAGAAGTTTGTTTGGTTATTGATCCATCTAGTTTAATTTGAAAAACTGCTTCTGGGGTGAGTGCAAAAAGTGAGCTAGTATTTGCACTTGCTGCTAATGAGACAGTTCCCTTGAGTAAAGGACTGGTCCCGATAGTTTTTGCAGAAGAAGCATTTTTTGCACTAGAAGTAACATCACCAGTTGTTTGATTGATGGCATATAGTTGATCGCCAAGTAGAGCGACTACTGAGTAGTTAGCACCGCTCTGGGGATTCGTATAGACCGTCTGTGCGCTTATTCGGGTGATACCCTGTATCTTGTCTTCAAGCTGCGTAATAGTCACCAGGAGTTCGCTGAGTGTTGGTTTCTTTGCTTGTGTTTGCAGTGTATTTAAGGATTGTTGATCTTTTTGAGGAATAGTCTCTATAGATTTCCTGGTTTTTTCTAAGGTTTGTAGGGCCTCTGACTTTTGATTATTTGAAATTTGCGATTGTGCTTTTTGAATATTTTGTTCTAGTAATACATATGACTGCTTTAAGGTCTGATTATGAGGGTTGTACCATATGAAGTAGCCGAAGATAGAGGTAAAGATAAGTATAGTGAGCATTACAGCCGAGAGAGCGATCATAGGGTTGGGATTGATATATTTACTAAATAGATTATTCCAGGCTCTTTTTAGTTTTTTCTTGATTGAAATAAACACTTTCCCTTGAAAGAGCATTCCGAAATATTTTTTTACTCCTTTTGCGACCCTTGAAAAGAATTGACCGAAGAGATGTAGTGCTTGAGTGAGTAGTGAAGGTTTTGAATGAGTTACTTCGTCTTTGATAGGCTCTTTAGTTGGTCTGGGAGTTGCAGATGAGATAGTAATAGAGATTATTCCAAGTTGGTGATTGTGGAGAGTTTTAATTTTTGTTTCAAATTTATCATAGGCATTTGCTTCGGTAGATTCTAAGTATTCTAATAATATTGAATGCGGTAGTCTATCAGAGAAGCGAGCGCTTGCTAATATGAGTGTGTCTTCAGGTTTGGCTTTCCCGGTGAGAACAGATTCGAATACATTGAGTTTCATTGGTTTGTGCTTTGTATCAGCGAGAGAAGAGTGCGTAGTACCATGCTTGCGAAATACTCGAGAGTCACCCGAGAATGTTAAGAGAAAAGAAGCACCCTCGATTGTCATAATTAGGGCCTCGACATGAAAGCGTTGATCAAGCTTATGGTAATATTCGTTTAGTTCCTGAATACCCGAATTGACTACCTTTAAGGAATTGCTAAAACGAACCTGACGTGACAATCTGTCACTATTCGTAAAATATTGTTTGGTAAATACTTGAGTAATCTGCTTGGCTATTTGTGGACGTTCTTGAGGAGGTGCCCAAATAGAAAGAACGAAATATAGGTTATCAGCATGCGAGGAGGTGCTATTTTGGGCCGCAAAACTATTCACAAATGTTTGCGCTTGTTCATCCGTACTGTTGCCCGGCTTAATTACCTGGAACGTTTGCTTTATTTCCTCCATAGAGCCCCTTTTTATAAATCATACCATCTGCTGGGTACTATCACCAGTCTAAGCGGCAAGGTATACTAGAAATATATGGTGGAGAAAATAACGCTTAATGCTGCACAGAAGCAGGCAGTGATGCATAATACTGGCCCCGTACTTGTAGTGGCTGGTGCTGGTACAGGAAAAACGGCTGTTATTAGTTTGCGTATTGCTCATTTAATTCAGAAACGGAATATTCCTCAAGAAAATATTTTAGCATTAACTTTTACAGAAAAAGCAGCAGCAGAAATGCAAGATAGAGTAGATAGATTATTGCCTTTTGGTGTGGTTGATAGTGATATACTTACTTTTCATGGTTTAGGCGACAAAATATTGCGAGAATTTGGTTTTGAATTGGGCTTACCATCTGACTTTGTGGTGATGTCAAATTTTCAACAGTCTATTGTAATGCAAGAAATAATTAGTAATTTGTCATTACAATATTATAAGACTTTATCTAATCCCTATAGCTTTGTAACCGCATTATTACAATTTATATCAAGACTTAAAGATGAAAATATATCAGCAGAGGATTTCGAAAAGTTTGTATTGTCGCAAAAAACTGAACTAACAAGGTTAGATAAGAAAGAATTTCTGCGAATAAAAGAATTGTCAGAAATTTATATCTCGTATAATGATGAATGTTTAAGAAGAGGGATGATAGATTATGGTGATCAGATAGTTAAAGTTATTCTATTACTTGAGCAGTTTCCGAGTATTATTTCATTATTACAAAAGAAGTATGAGTATATTCTGGTTGATGAATACCAAGACACTAACTTTGCTCAAAGTTATCTCCTAAAGCTTTTATCAAAAGAACATCATAATATCATGGTTGTAGGTGATGATGATCAGTCAATCTATCGTTTTAGAGGTGCAGCAATTTCAAATATTCTTGGTTTTACTCGTGACTATCCAGAGGCAAAACAGATTGTATTGACACACAACTATCGATCATCTCAAAAAGTACTCGATAGCGCATATACATTAATTAATAACAATAATCCGTATCGCCTAGAGTTTGAAAATAATATTGATAAAAAATTGATTGGAAAGAAAATTTCTTCTGAAGTGAGTACTCAGACCTATGAAACGATGGCTGAAGAGATGAAAGCTATAGCTGAATGGGTACACGAAAAAAAAGAGAAACATAGTTTGCAATACTCAGATTTTGCCGTGCTTTTAAGAAAAAATAATCAAGCTTCAATAGTAGCACAAGCATTTCTTAAGCAAGACATACCCTTTATGGTTTCTGAAAGTCAGAATTTGTTTGAACAGGCTGAAATTAAAGTTTTACTACACTTCATATATGTATTGAGTGACCCAACCAATTCAGCTGCACTGTACGGTCTACTCGTATCAGATTTGTATAAAATATCACTCCATCAGATTGCTGAATTAAGTGCACAAGCCAATAAAAAGCATATCCCGCTTGAAGAATATCTTCGTTCAATCAATGATTTACCTGATATATTTACTATTGTCCTAAGTACCTTAGATGATTTTCGTGGTGCTTCAAATTCAGAAGGTGCGGGTCAGTTACTGTATCGATATATCGAGTCGTCGGGTTATTTAAGCAAGCTTGTTCAAGAGGCTGAGTCTGACTCTTTGGCAGTCACTAAACTGCAAAATATTTCACAGTTTTTTGGCATTATAAAAGACTTTGAGCTCGCTAGCGAGTACAACACTGTGTATAGTTTGTGGCAATATTTACAACAAATTAAGTCTAGCGATACAAATATCGTTTCTCAGACTTCACCACTCGATCAAGATGCAGTTCGGGTTATGACAATACATAAGGCGAAGGGGCTAGAGTTTACAGCGGTCTGTATGATTGATTTGATCGAGCAGACGTTTCCAAGTAAGAATATGTCAGATAAAATCCGTACCCCAGAGGGCCTTTTAC
>JACDEK010000015.1 GCA_013816445.1 Candidatus Saccharimonadota bacterium | reverse complement strand
ATGTTCAGATATTATAACAAAGAATATTGAGGATAAACTACTGATTACTTCGAGATGGAGTACAAAAAATGATCAAGCTGGACAAGTGTATCTACGAGAAAAAGAATATGAAAACCAGGAATTGAAGAAAAAAATAGCTTCTTTAGAGTGTGAGAATGAGCAATTGAAGAATCATGCAAATAGAGTCACTAACTCAATATCATGGAAAGCCACAAGACCATTGAGGAGTGTAAAAAAAATATTAAAAAAAAAGAAATAGTATATTGAATGCAATGTTAGGTTGATTATTAATCTAAGCTCTTTCTTGTAGTATTTAAGGTATAATATGCTAGTGAAAACTACGAGTATATCTACCAAAAACCTACCAACTATTAATGTCGTCATACCCAACTGGAACGGGGCCGATGTAATTGGTGACTGCTTGCGCTCACTTGAGCGCCAAACAGTGCAGCCTACTCAAACTATCATGGTAGAAAACGGTAGTGCTATAAATAAGTAAATAAGGATCATCCTTTTTAAACTTTTTTAATACTTTCCTCTATATATTTATCCGTGAACAAACTTATTAAGCTTGCATAAGGATGATCCTTATTGGTAGTATCTCAGGTATGCCAAGCCAGAACACTATAAAACAATATGTAGATGAGGGCATTTATCATGCTTACAATCGTGGAGTAGAAAAACGCAATATATTTATCGACACCCAGGACTATAAGCAATTTTTACGTATTATAAATGACATTTTGGTTGACCCACAATATCGGATAATTAAAAAAGGGGAGATACCAAGAAAAAACTATTTCAATTGCATAGAGCTCTATTCGTACTGTCTTATGCCTAATCATTTCCACCTCTTGCTAAAACAGCAGAACGCTCAAGACATGCAGGCATTTATGCGCAGCCTGCTAACCTCTTACTCGATGTATTTCAATATTAAGTACAAACGTGTGGGCAGGCTATTCCAAGGTATCTATAAAGCGGCGATGGTGAGTACAGACGATCAATTGATACATACCTCTAGGTACATTCATCTCAATCCGGTCGAGCTAAAAATGCTATTTGAATACTATCCATACAGCAGTTATCAGTGCTATGCCAATCAAACATCAAGTAATTTTGTTAACACCTCCAAAATTCTCACCTATTTTTCAAACAGTCTTGAATATGTAGAATTTGTAAAAACTTTTAATATTCCGTCCAAAGACGTTATTGGCTACATCGCAATAGATTAACTCCTGAGCATTCTCGTCATAAGGATGATCCTTTTGAGCTAAATTTAATCTATTAGGATCATATTTTTGTCTAAATAAGGATCATCCTTATAAGGCTTTTGGGTTCCTTTTTGGGTACAGTATGTATAGCAGAAATTTATCAGGTATAATAGTACTATGAATAACCCCACGGTCAGTGTAGTAGTACCCAATTGGAATGGAATGGATGTAATTGGTGACTGCTTAAAATCACTCCAAAAGCAAAGCTATAAACTAGCACAGATAATTGTAGTAGAAAACGGTAGTATAGATGGCTCAATACAATATATTGAAAAGCATTTTCCTGATGTAGTACTACTCAAACAACCAAAAAATCTTGGTTTTGCTGGGGGGGTAAATGTAGGTATACGTGCTGCCACCTCCGACTACGTGTTTTTACTTAATAATGATGCCGAGTGTGAGCCAGACTGTATAGAGCAACTACTCAAGGCGGCAGTCAAGCACCAAGCAGATATTACCCAGGCAATTATTGTAACGGGTAATGGCAAGTATATAGACTCGGCTGGTGACACGTATAGCACTTGGGGCTTACCATACCCGTGCTTGCGTAATGAGCCAGTGAGTGAATTACCTACAGCCGATAAGCCAATTCTCTCAGCCAGTGGTGGCGCAAGTGTCTATAAACGTAGCTTGTTTGATGAGATTGGCCTTTTTGATGAGATATTTTTTGCGTACTATGAAGATGTAGATATAAGCTTGCGTGCTCAACTGCGTAACAAAAAACTTTGGTTAGCTAGTAAGGCTATTGTGCAACACAAAATGAACCACACGGCCGATAGAATTCCGGGCTTTGGCCGTGAGATGACCATCAAGAATAGTATTTATATGTTTTGGAAGGATCTACCGTTTCCGCTAATTATAAAGGTGTTTCCGCGGTTTTTGTATGCTAACTGGCGTATGACAGCCTCAGCGATAGTAAAAGGCCACCCGGTGCGAGCATTGCTGGCTCAGCTAGTAGCTTTGCTACACACTCCTCACTTACTGGTGCGCAGAATTCGTATTCAGCACAATCGTACTATTAGCTCACGCGATTTTGAAAAGCTACTGAGCCAGACTAATCCTTTTAAGGCAGTGAAGAAGCTTGATAAGAGTACTCCAAAAGCTATCAATAAATAAATACAACAACTCGTTGACATGTTCGTAATATATTCGGTATAATTGATATATGACAGAAGAAAACCATATAGCGATAGCGATTTTTAATGGTAAAGAAGTGCGTAAAGCTATTTATAAGGATGAATGGTGGTTTGTAGTAACTGATATTATTGCTGTTTTGACTGACTCTACAGATCCTGCCCAGTATATCAAAAAACTTCGTGGTCGAGATACTGAAATTGATACTCTCTATAACAAAGGGGGGTACAAAATACCTTCACAAGCTTCTCTCATTTACAGTTTTAATCATATGGCAGTTCGCACATAGCAATTGCAAATTGTTGATAGGCTCATCTCCTCTTAGTATTGATGGAAACATCTGTGTTAATGTACGCCTCTTACTGCTTAGTAGTATTGGTTGTGTGTGGTCGATTTGCTGTACCCTAAGGTCGTTATTACCACAGTCTACACATGCTCCTCCCAGTAATTTTAAGACTGCATTTCGCCTGCGTATGTGCCTGTTTCGGTATTTTCTCTTTAAGTAAGCTTTTAACTTTACGTTATCTTTATAGGTTAATTCACTCATATGAGACCATGTTATCTTATGGGGGGTGAGTTAGTAAAGCCCCCGTACAATTTGTACCCCCCCCTTTACAGATGATCTGTAAGTACAAGCAGATACTACTGCTAATCTGGCTGCATAACCTGTAAAGTGCCATTAGATTGTGGGATAATGATTGCAATGGATAAATCTGTCGATGTCTCAATAATCTACGTTAACTACAATACTGAAGAGTTATTGGTAAATAGCCTGCACTCACTGGTGCAAAATCTCAAAGGGTTTAGTTATGAAGTAATAGTGGTAGATAATGCCTCAAAAGAATTTAAGGCCCAAGCTCTGAAGCAAGTATACTCAGAGGTAAAAATAGTACACTCGCCCGAAAACTTGGGCTTTGGTGGTGGCAATAATGCTGGTGCAGCCGTAGCATCGGGCAAATACTTGTGGCTACTTAATACCGATACATTAATACCCAAAGATAATAAACTCAGTGAAATATTTGGCTTCTTAGAAAACCACACGGGCTATGCCGCCGCCTCACCATTACTTGTTAATGAGTCGGGTGAGTACCAAAGCTCACAAATAGCGTATTTTCCGGGTACTCTCAGGATGGTTGGTGAAAAACCTATCAAGTTAATTGTGCGCTTACTACCTCTTACCCGACACTTCTTTAGTCAAGTAAATGCTGACTACTTGCCTATTGTCGATCGTGATATAGATAGTGCTGCGGCTGCATCGTTTTTTATTCGTCGGAGTGTTTTTGAAGAGGTAGGAGGCTTTAGTAAAGAATACTTTATGTATTACGAAGACACTGACTTGTGTAAAAAGATTGCTGGTGATGGCTATAAGATTCGTTTTATACCGCAAGCTAAGGTTGTGCACTTACTTGGACAGAGTATTCGCTCTAGCTATGAGCGCAAAAAAATGTATTTCAAATCACAAGATATTTATTTTGCCCACTGGCGGTCACGTTGGTCTCAGCTGGGTGTGCAGATACTCCGCACTCCACTCGTATTCTTGTACTGGCTAAGACGAGATAAGAGTGTATGAGCACCCTCGTGCAAATATTTGAGCAGTATGCACCACAGGTTAGAATAACTTTACTAGGGTTGCTACTTTTTCTTTTACCCTTTGAGCTCTACCCACACGTAGAATTGCACTCTGTGGCGGTGCGGATGAGCCAAGTTGTAGGTGTACTACTGATACTTTTTTGCGTACAGCTTATTTGGCAAAAAAGAGCTGATTGGATTAAATTACCCTGGGTATTGCTAGCTGTATTTGTACTTGTTTCGGCATTATCGGCAGTGTTTGCTATTAGTAAAACCAAAGGTCTGATGGTGAGTAGTTACTACGCTTTTGATTTTATTTTGGCGTATGCTGTGGCGCAGACCTTTGCTGCGCGCGATAGTGAGCTGTATAAAAAGATTATTTATGTCAGTGGTATTGTTGTGGCGGTATTTTGTGTGTATCAGTTTATTGGTGACACCCTAGGGGTTTCAAATAACCTTACACTACTTAATGTTCGTTATACCAAGTTAGTCTTTGGCTTTGCTCGAGTATCGGGGTTTTCGCTTGAGCCATTGTACCTAGCTAACTATTTGTTTATACCGTTATGCTTAGCTCTTGTCAGTTATATATTTACTAATAAACGCAACGCACTAGTATTGAGTCTTGTCTTTATGAGTGTGATGTGGCTGACAGTGGCGCGTGGTGCTTACGTGAGCTTGTTTGCTGTCTTATGTGGCGCTGGTGCTCTTACTATGTATCGCCGGCAGTGGCGAACTCTAATACATATACTATTAATTGTTATCGGCTCAATGACTTTGGCTTTTGGTATGATTCGTCTGAGCGGTAGTTTTGCACGTCAGTTACCTAAGAACGAGGCAGTACCTACTAATTTGCAAACCACCATTCCGCAGCAAGGTATTGATGCTAATGGCAACACAGAGAGGCTATTGCAACACACTACAGACTTTACTGGTGAAACATCGGTGCAAGACCGTAAACAATCATCGCAGATAGCATTGCAACTATTTAAAACTAAACCATTACTTGGAGTGGGCCCGGGTAACTTTGGCCGCTATGTAGTCAAGCAGTACCCCGCAGTTTTTACTGATCCAAATCAAATAGCTAATAACGAGACCTTTGAGCTTTTGGCCGAGGTTGGCCTAGTTGGGTTTATAGTATTTGCTAGTTTTATTGTGTGGCTAGTGTGGCAGGCTGTGCAGTACAGTGTAAAGCGTAATAGTAAGCCTACTAACATTTGGTTTTTTGCTACAAGCTTTATGCTAGTGGCCTTTGCTATTCAATGGCAGACTTTCTCTACTCTATACGTGACGCACATTTGGGTAATGGCTGGACTATTTATAGGGGTGATAACTTATGCAAAACATAAGCCAGCAATTAAAAAGAATTAAACATACGCGCCTGCAAGCCTACCACAAAAACGCTCTTGACTACTGGCTGGTGGCCAGTGCGAGCATTTTACTTATTGCCTATGAGTGGCTTAGCTACAAAAGCTTTCATTTTGTAATGCTTGATCTTGGCTTGTTTAATCGCCATATGTACTCACTAGCACGTTTTGATTTTAGCGCTAACCCTCTCAAAGGTATTAATTTGCTTGGTGACCACGCACATATATTTTTGTTATTTATTGCACCATTTTATGCACTGTGGCAGAGCCCGGTAGTACTACTTATTGTACAAGTGCTGGCAATTACACTCAGTGCTTTTCCTATCTACCTCATTGCCAAGCACTACTTCAAATCAGGTAAAATTGCAGGTCTGTGGGTGGTGATATATTTATCATTTTTTGGTTTTTGGTCAGCACTAGCGTATCCGTTTCATGATTCACCAGTAGCAGTACTACCTATTGCTTGGGCCTTGTATTATTTGGTGGTTGATAGAAATTATCGGCGGTTAGCTATATGGCTCGTCATACTGTGTTTGGTGCGTGAAGACATGCCGCTAGTGGCGGCAATGTTTGGTGTGTATGTGGCGCTATTTGATAAAAAATATACCTTTGGCAGTATTATAGTTGTGGCTTCTACAGTGTATTTTCTCATTGTAACTCGATTGTTTTTGCCCGCCATGGGTAATGGTACATATCTATATGGCACTAATCCCTTTGGCTCCTCACTACTTGATATTATCAAAGCAACCTTTACCCAGCCTATCAATGTAGTGAAAGAATTCTTTATACCAAAAGAAAAACTCAAAACGTTTATTTATATGCTCGTTTCATTTGGCGGCTTGCCCCTACTCGCGCCAAAATTACTTATTTTACTTATACCACTCTGGATGGGGCGAACTTTTACTACGCAAGCCACACGGTGGTCGGTCTTTCAACACTACTCAGCTAGCCAAGCACCAATACTGTGTGTGGCAGCAATTGTCGGCCTGGCTTTTGTACTGAGTTATTATATCAAAACCACCAAAGCTCAAAGCTTCTTACTCGTCAGTGCACTACTAGTTATATTTATGAGCTTTGCTGTTCATTATCAAATTAAACAGGGTTACTTTGTGCGCTTGTTTCAAAAAAATACCTATAGTTACGATGCTAGTATGCAAGCAGCCAGAGCGGGGGTGGGGCTAATACCTCGTAATGCCAGTGTGGCAGCCGGTAGTTCTTTTGTGCAACTAAGCTCTCGGCAAGATATATATAATTTCCCGTTTGAAGACTACGCACCCAAAACCGACTACGTGATTACCAGTACTGAGTTTGATTTGTGGCCACTGGGTACAAAAGAAAAAGTGCGTGAGTACCTAGCGAGCTTGCAAGTTAGCGGAGACTACCAAAGTATTTTTGATATAAATGGCACGGTTGTACTCAAAAGAAACAAATAGGTAATAAAAAACCCCAATACAATGTATTGAGGTGTGGTAGTCTTTACCTTTTACTTTAGCGCGACCAGCCATCATCGGCGTACGCCCAGCCAAGGTAGGGGCCCATGTTTGTTTCATTTATACCAGTCACATAGACTCCATAAGCCCTGCCATTATAAGCATATCCACTCGACACAAACTGTCCGCCACCCAGCGAGAGAATGACATGACCGTAGTATCCATTTACTTTTGAGCTTCCAAAGAAAGCAATTGCACCAACCGGAACATTTCTATCACCGGTGTGCATAGTACCGCGAGAAATTTTACTATTGGCCTGCGCAAGTGCACTGGCGTAACGCCCGGTGGTTCCGTAGGCATTCTCAATAAATCTCTCACACCAACCGTTGTAGCTAGTCGAACCAATTTGCGCACGAGCCCAGTCAATGGCTCTTTGCTCACGTACTCCTGTTTGTGGTGCTGAACACCCGGCTGGCCCAGCATAGGGGTAGCTGGCCAGTATGTGATTTATTTCATCCTGGCTAATGGTGCGGACATTTGCCCAGCCACCCAAGCAGGTATTTAGAACATCGGGGCTCGGTACACCGTAGGTATGGCCATTTGTGACAAAGTAGACCGTACCAGCAAACAGCACCTTGCTATTATTAGGCAGGCTATACGGACAACTGCCTGCACCGGCGTATGCGTAGGTTTGCATCACCCGTGAATACTCAGTACTATCAATTGTTCGTACGCCAGCCCAACCACCAAAGCACTGATTGAGCACTTCGGCGCTCGGCATGCCGTAGGTATGACCACCCCGCACCACAAAGACAGTTCCGCTGTACAACAGCTTACTATTGTCAGGTAGTGAATACGGGCAGGCTGCAGTACCACCGTCTAGGTAATGGGCAACCATTAATGATATTTCACTATCACTCACGTGGGTTACGCCTGCCCAGCCACCAAAACAATTCAGTACTTCAGGGCTAGGCATAGCCAAACGTTTGCCGTCTGAAATGAGATAAACTCCTGCTTGTGAACCTTGCAAGAGAGTACCACTAGCATAGCTTTTGGGAGGACACAGGTAAGTGCCACTGAGCGGATAGGCATTCATAGCCCAGCTCATCTCGGTATCATTAATAACCTTAATATCACTCCAGGTGCCAAGGCAGCCAAGTAAAGTCTCGGCATTGGGCACCCAATACATCTTGTCATTGGTTTTGACATAGACTTCGGGCTTGCTGGCAGTTCTTAGAAGTCTTCCATTTGGGTAGCTAACAGGACAGCCAACCTTACCACTAAAGTGGTTATTAACAAGTAATACATACAAGCTAAGGCCACTAATAATACGAACATTACTTAGGCCGCCAAAACAGCTAGCGACAGTTTCGCTATTAAGCACTTGGTAACTCTTACCGCTTCTAACAATATAGAAATTTTTGCCATCTACCGTGACGGGTGTATTGTCGGGCAGCGGTAGGGGTGATGCCTGTGCTGGTTGTGAAAGAACAAGCAGACTTACGAGCGTAAGGATTACGCTAAAAAGCACAAGAGCGACCTTTGTGGTCGCCTGGGCTAACGAAGCCTTTAGGGGAGTTTCCATTGTCAACCTCCAAGTTCGTGGGTTTTGGGTACGAAATTACAATGGAATATATCTACCGTAACGTAGAGCAAAAACGAATGCAAGCTTGAGCTCATTAGATTCTATACTTTATAAATAAGATGCTAGAATGACTCCAAAAAATTAACGATTAATTAATTCTCATTGAATTTCCACTTCAAAACTTCTGCCTCTCCACTCCCCAATTGCCAGTTACTAACCCCTAACTACATTATTTTGGTATAATATACATTATGAAAATCTTAATTGATGGTCGGTGGATTAAACAAACGGGCATTGGCCGGTATATTCACCAAACGCTTGAGCAACTTCTCAAGATGGATACAAAAAATGAATACGTATTATTAGTACGTACTGTTGATGTAGACAAAGTTAGTCTAAAGGCGCCAAACCTATCTTTACTGCCAACTAGTATTGGCTGGTACAACCTTAAAGAACAAGTACAGTTAGCTACATTGATTGAGGCTCAAAAGCCAGATCTTGTACACTTTACTAACTTTAATTTTCCTTTGCGCTACAGAGGTAAGTTTGTAATTACTATTCACGATCTTACGTTATTACACTTCAAAAACATTCGCAATAAGCCTTTTCAAAATACTCTGTATTATATAAAAAACAAAGCTATGTTATTGGCCTTACGTCAGGGTATAAAAAGAGCCCAAACTATCTTTGTACCCACAGAATACGTCAAAGAAGATATCGCAAAATCATACAAGATTCGACGCAATAAAATTGTCGTCTCATACCAAGCTGGCCAAATTGCTTATAAACGAGCGCGCGTAAACTTACCTGAGCTAGGTATTAATAAATCATTCTTACTCTACGTTGGTAACGCCTATCCGCACAAAAATCTCGAGCGATTAATCTTAGCTTTTGGTGAGCTTGTAACAAAATATATGCTAGACTATCAGCTTGTTATAGCTGGCAAGAAAGATGACTTTCATCAAAGCCTAGAAGAAGAAGTACAAAATGCTGGCTTAAAAGACAGAGTAGTCTTTACAGGTTTTGTAGACGATGCGCAGCTTGCCGGGCTGTATAAGGCTGCTACTGCCTATGTGTTTCCTTCACTATCAGAAGGCTTTGGTTTGCCTGGCCTTGAGGCCATGAGTTATGGTTTGCCAGTTATTGCCAGTAATGCCACGTGTTTACCTGAAATTTTAGGTGAGGCTGCAGTGTACTTTAACCCAAAGAGCGTTAATAATATGGCCAGTGTTATATCTGAGGTATTAGCCGACAAAGACAAGCGAGAAAAGATGGTCAAAAAGGGCTACACGCAAGTCAAAAAATATGACTGGAAAAAAACCGCCAATATAACTCTTGGAGTATATGAGAAGGTTTTGAATCAAAAAAAATAGCCTATTAGACCTTTTCTGTGTCATTCTCATGTCGATGAAAATCCAGGCTATTCAATTTTGTAAGCCTTAGATAATAAAAAGCTAGTCTTTATTTGGCAGGTTTGCTACGGCTTCCCACATTTCTGGGTGACCCTGTTGCTTGAGAGCATACCACCACTCTGATCCCCACAAATCTATTCTTTTGATTTGGGTTTGGCGGGCGTAATCTATATTTTCAGCAAGTTGGCGCGGGTTCATGGTTTGTTGAGAGCGGGTAAAGTCTAAGTTTTCATTACCAACTTTATCCCAGGCTTCAGTTTGTAACTCATGGACTTTAATATCTTGGCCAGTGTAGAGATTGATAATTGCAGCTTTCCACCAATTGTAGATACCAGTTTGAGGGTAGCGATAGTAGCCAAAAGGTGACCATACCCAACGGTACATAGAAAAACCATAGACGTTGGCCAGCGGCCCAAATATAGGAAACCCTGTCTGATTACTTTGTGTAATAATAATTGGCCTGGTATTATCGGTATTTTGTACAGTTGCAAGTTCAGCTTTTAATGCTTTGTTGGTAAGGTTTTGGCTAGGGCAAACCCCAAAGTCTTTGAGTAAAAATTCATTTTCTAGTTGCCAGGCTTCAATGGTTGGTTCGTTTTTGTAGTGCTCTACGGTGGCTTTAAGCATTTTGTTTACCTCTGTTTGTACTTGCTCAGAGTTGTTTTTATCAAGCCAGCTAGGGTAGTAGCACTCTGGTACACGCAAGTTTTTTTGCCCAATTACCATGGTTAGCTTAGCACCGCGCTTTTTGGCTTCAGCTACCATATAGTCTGTTTCACTAAAATTATATCTACCTGGTTGAGGCTCAATACGGTTCCAGTACGCTGGCACACGGATGTGTCGAAACCCTAGCTCATCTAACAAGGCAGTGTAGTTTTGGTGCCAATCACCACCAAAACGTTCGGCTTGCTCTTGGCTAAAGCTCACCCCTAACACTTCTTTTTTATTATGATTGAGCCACCAAAAACGAACCATAGCTAGTAGTGAAATAATAATTAGTACACTCAATATTATTAGGAGAGTCTTAAAAAACCAATGAACCTTTTTTGGTGGTGCTTCTGTTTGTTTAATAACTTTATTATTTAGAGGTGTAGTTTTTTTCATGAACCTGTATTATAACAAAAAAAGCCCCATCAGTGTGATGGGGTCAAGACTTATAGTACTGACATTGGCCAACGAATATAATCTTCACGGTAGCGAATGGTCTTTTTCATTCGGTCAATAACTCTATTAATTTCCTTCTGATTATTGAGCGCAATCTCGGCTCGCAAATCATCGAGAGAAAAACGGAGCAAAGCAAATAACTTTGTGTAGTCAGGGGTTGGGCCAAGCCCGCCAATGAGAGCCTCAAGGTCAGTTACAATTGTGTTGCGAAAGACATCATCTTGATTTAAGTCTCGCACAGTAGAAAGAAGCTGCGAAAACTGCCCAAGGAGCCTTTCTGTAAATAGCACCTCTCGAATCTTATTACGCGCATTTGTATTGTCGAGGGCATTTAAGTACCCATTGCGACGAATCATGCGAATACCGTAGAGGTATGGCTTACAAAGCAAAATTTCAGACCGTCGAAAAAACTCTCTTTTCACAGTACTTGATCTACCATATCTCAATAGTAGATCAATCTGCATCAGTTCTTCATCGATCGTTCGGCTGAGTAAATCAGCAAAAGTAGCTCGCCCGAGGGCTGAATTTCGTGAAAGCTCATCAAACTCAAGCTGACCTTCAAGACGACGTTGCGCTGCCATAATGCGTGCTGCACGAGCACTGGGGTTTTTGCGCCCCAATGAATCTACATTTTTACTTGCTGCCGCCAGTTGAATACCAGCAGTGTTTCTTTTGACCGTGATAGCAGCAAGAAGCTTGGTAGCATGCGCCGAAAGTAGCTCAGAAAAATATGCAGTTGCGCTAGGGTTATCGCGAATCTCAGACCAGTGCCCAGTGAGAGTTTCTACTGTAATGAAATTATCGAGTCGAATTATTTCTAGCTCGTTACGACGCTTACCAATAGTGACTGCACTATCTTTGCCAGAACGACCGAGAGAGTAGGCATCCCAGGTTTGGTAGTAAGTACGACGCGGGTTTTCTGGGCGTACAACAGCAATAAATTCTCCAACTCTCTTTTCGTCTTCGGGCACTAGGGCACCAGTGATAAGAAAATGTTTGTGAGTTGGGTCATGTACGACTGCGCGTGCAAAATACTTTTGAGCCTTTGAAATATGACTAATTCCACCAAGTTGGTAAATGTCTTCTAGCGCGAGTTTGAGAAAAGGCATTATTCTCCTTGTGTGTAGGTGCGTCTGTATCTTTATGCTTAGAGCGCCTGTATAGTAGCATAAATCACCTTGACTTTCAACCCTCTCAACAGATATAATCGTGTGGTGCCTAGTTAGATTTCAGACCCACCTCGTCATCCTGAACTTGATTCAGGATCCAGAAAAAATCTAAAATCTAAAATCTAGCATCCAAAATCTAAAATATTCCGGAGTAGCTCTTCGCTGGACAGCGAAGGTAGAGCAGTTTAGAATCTAAAGATGTTCAAGATATATGCTATTTACAACAAAAATGCTAATAAATACTACATAGGGCAGTCAATCAATCTGGCTGAGAGGATCAAACAGCACAATGAACATACTTTTAAAGGGTATACAGCAGGTTTTCCTGGTGAATGGGAGCTGATTTATGAAGAATCGGTTGCCACTCGTCCGGAAGCACTGAAAAGAGAAAAACAACTCAAATCAGGCAATGGGCGCATATTCATCAAATCAATTATTCCAGAGTAGCTCTTCGCTGGACAGCGAAGGTAGAGCAGACTGTAATTCTTGAGTATACAATCCGGAGTAGCTCAGTGGTAGAGCAGTTGACTGTTAATCAATTGGTCGCTGGTTCGAATCCAGTCTCCGGAGCCAGAGAAAAAGCCTGAACATTTTGTTTGGGCTTTTTCTCTTGTTACTAAGTCTAGGCTCAAATCAGCGACAGAGGTTTGAGCTTTAGTTCA
>JACDEK010000014.1 GCA_013816445.1 Candidatus Saccharimonadota bacterium | reverse complement strand
TCACGCGACGTTTTTCGGGGCGTCATACTGACTGGCCTAAGCCAGATCTTATAATTATAGATGGGGGGTAGGGACAGCTCAGCTCAGCACTTACTGCGCTATCTGAAGTAAAGGTAAGCGTACCAACAGTCGGTTTAGCCAAACGCTATGAGACAATTATTCAACAAACATCTCTAGCTACTGCAGGGCTAGAAGAATATGTAAGTTATACTTTTGAAGATAAATTACCATTACTACACTTAATACAAAGAATTCGAGATGAGGCGCATCGTTTTGCTGTTAGTTACCACATGGTAGTGCGTAAAAAACGCACCCAAAGCTCTATTTTAGATGGAGTTGAGGGGGTAGGTCCGACTACTCATAAAAAACTTATTAAGATATTTGGTAGTGTGAGTGGCATTAAACAAGCTAGTCTTGAAGATTTAGTAGTGGTTGTTGGTCAAGTGAGAGCAAGGGCGATACGTGAAAGTATCGGTACAGATGAGAGGTAAGAGCTTTTCAAGTATGCAGTAATCTGGTAAAATGGGCAAGTGTTAAAACGATTTTTATGGAGTTGGCTAGCGAATGCAATTGGGTTATTGGCTGCAGCCTGGATATTTTCAAGCGTAGACTATGATAATAAGCTTATTGTCTTAATTATTGCTAGTCTTATTTTTGGGCTTGTAAATGCTCTTATTCGGCCACTAATTGTTATTATTAGTTTACCCGCTATTGCACTGACATTAGGGCTATTTACCCTAATAATTAATGCCTTTATGCTCTGGATAACCAGTCGTCTGTACCCTGCCTTTCAATTACGTAGTGCTTGGGCAGCACTCGGAGCAGTAATTATAGTTTGGTTAGTTAATTATCTATTTGATTTATTTATCCTCAAGGAGAAAACAATATGAGAAATATCATATCAGTTATAACAGTTGTATCAAGTATAATGCTTGTAATTGCCGTATTATTGCAAAACCAAGGGAGTGGTCTGGGCTCGGCTTTTGGTGGTGAGAGTAGTTTTTATCGTACCAAACGCGGGGCTGAGCAAGTATTGTTCTATGCCACAATCGTACTCGCAGTTATCTTTATTGGTTCTTTGATCGGAATACTCCTTTTACCATAAGTAAATGGCATCTTACTTTAGATTTCAAGTTAATAGAAACACACGACGATTGCGTCGTAATTTTCGTTCTTGGGAACAGTGGTTTTTGCGCTATTCACAAAGACATATCTATGGTGGCTGGCAAAAGTTTGCCGAATCACGTTGGCTATTCTCTGCATGGACTCTAATAATTATTGTGAGCGTGTGGGGTTTATATATACAGAATAATTCACTTAGTAGCTATTATCTCATTCAAACAGCAGAATATGGTGGCTCTTACAGCGAAGGAATAGTAGGAAATGTCAAAGGGGTTAATCCGTTGTTTCCTGATAATTCTGCCACAAGCGATGTAACGAGTCTAGTTTTTAGTGGCTTAACACGAGTCAATAATAATCGTCAGATAGAAGGTGACTTGGCGAGCAGTTGGGAGGTGAGCCCAGATAAAAAACTATACACTTTTCATCTGCGACCAAACACAAAATGGCAAGATGGAAAAGAACTTACATCTGAGGATATTGCCTTTACAATCAATCGAGTACAAAACCCCGATACACGTAGCCCGCTAGCGGGTAACTGGAATGGTGTTAAGTATGAAATAATCGATAAACAGACAATTACGTTTACTCTGCCAAGTAGCTATGGTGCATTTTTATCAAACACAACTATGGGTATTTTACCGAAACACTTGCTCGAAAAGGTTCGACCTGGCTTACTTAAAACTTACGAGTTTAATCAAAAACCCATAGGGAGTGGGCCTTTTAAGCTACAAAAAATTGTAGATGGACAAGATGAACTTACGTTAGATGCTTCTCAGAATTACTATTTAGGTAGACCATTTTTAGATCAACTTCGATTCGTAAAGTACCAAACTAATAATGAATTTGTAGCTGGATACGTGAAAAAACAAATTAATGGTTTTGTTGTGAGTAAGCCAGAACTTGAAAAACAAACCAAGCAGATTGATGATATTACAATTCATCACCTAAACCTACCCGCTTATTCGGCATTGTTTTTTAATACCAAGTCTGCAGCAGTGGCAGATGTACATTTGAGACAAGCCTTGGCATATGCAACTGACAAGAATGCTATTATTCAAAATCAACTGGATGGACAAGCAGTGAAAATTAGTTATCCAATCTTTGCTGGCTACTCTGGGTTTGATAATACCGCACCGAGATATGAATATGATCAGCAAAAAGCTAAAGACACTTTGGCGAGTGTTAATGCCGAGCAACTAAAGAGTACCCGCTTAAGAATTGTTACACTCCAAGGCTCAGTCTATGAACCAGTTGCTGATGCTGTAAAAAAAATGTGGGCAGATACAGGCGTGCAGTCTGATGTTATTGCTGTACCTCTAGATCAGTTGCAACAAAACTATATTCGCCCGCGCAACTACGATGTATTATTGTATGGGCTAGATGTAGGAATTGACCCAGACATGTATGCTTACTGGCATACCTCACAAGCGGCAGACCCAGGTCTTAATTTGAGTCAATATAGTAATGCAGAGGCTGATAAGTATCTAGAAACTGGCCGAGTAGCAAAAGACCCAGCATATAAAAATGCCCGGTATAGTGCGTTTTTACAACTGTGGGCAAAAGACGAGCCAGCGATTATCTTGTACTCATCAGTCTTTAATTATGCTCAAAGTAATGCTATTGGTGGGCTTTCGGCTAATAAGCTTGCCGAACCAAGTAATAGATTTTTGGATGTACAAAAGTGGTATACGCAAAAACGCGAAACGACTAAAGCAAGTATACGTTAGTTTTTGTTACTAGCTAGCCTGCAATACAATCAAGAGTATTATAATTAAACTATGCGGACGAAAGAACTTGAAACATAAGGTTAGTCCGGATGAAATCCGAGCGCTGTCCTCTCGTCCGCACCATTAAAATAAACCCTGGTTTTATGGGGTTTTTTGATTGAAGACGATTGAGGGCTTGAAACCCAAGGTTAGTCTGACTTTAAGTTACTACTTAAAATTCAGTCGCTGTCCTCTGTCTAAATCTAAGGAGAAGTATAAAAGAAGTTATATCCCGTATCACGGTTTCTGTCCCAGGTGTAGCTGCCACCTAAAAAGCACCAAAATTGTCTATAGCAGTTAATACCAGCAATTTGGTTTTCAAAAGTTAAGTCTGCAGCATGTTCAACGTTATTTGATGTACGAGTAAGTCTGGCTCCGGCCGGAATACCTCCTGTAGGGCGTAAACAAAAAGTATTATTTACCGGCACACCAAAGGCAAAACGCCCATCGGCATCTGTTGTTGCTATTCTATCAGCACTACAAGTAGCAAGTGTGACATTTGGGAGCGGTGCATCGTTAAGAGTAACCCGACCGTTAATGATGACATTATATTCTCCTGAGGTTACACCAAAAGGTTTTGCAGGAGGTGATACTACTACGGCAGCAGGAGCTTGAAAGACTGACGAGATTTGCTCTTCGGCGCTTGCGGGTACTGTTGTGCCTTTGATCCAGCAATGGTAGCTAGCGTTCCAGGGTTGTGTTCCGCGACGAGCAAAAGTATTTGTAAAGGCTAACTCTTGCACATCACCTGGTGCTAAGTAGGCCTGTGGATATTGCGCAGCCAGATCTGGCCCAACAGCACCGCGCCAGGTACCAACATCATACTGATATTTGCCCGTATGACCACTTGGCCCAATACGATCATAACGTCCACCAGACTCACAATAGCCTATTTTGTCACGCCAAAAGTCTGGGTTGTCGTGAAAAATAGTAATAGACCCAGCAAAACTTTTATAAATAATCAATATACCTGTAATAACGAAAAGTAAAACCAACACTCCAGCAATAAGCTTGTTTTGCTGAACTTTTTTGAGTGGAGTATTCGCGATACGTTTTTTCTTTGTTGCCATAAGCTTTATACATATACTAACTTCAAAATATACTTTAGTCAAATAGTCTTTACAGCCTATAGGTAAAATTGTTATGCTAGTATATATGAAATCCCTCGTTCGAGAACTTTTGCATTTAACGTCTGCTAATATTACTACTTCAGAAAAAGCTCGTCAGTTTTTTTCTACTGACGGTAGTATTTTTCAGGTTACACCCCAAGTTATTATGTATCCACATAACGAGAATGATGTTATTCATACCGTTAAGTATCTTAGCTGGCAAGCCCAAGAGGGTAATAAGATAGCTTTGACAGCTCGCGGAAAAGGGACTGATCAAAGTGGTGGTGCGCTTGGTGATGGTGTAGTTATGGTATTTCCTGCAACTATGAAGAGCTTAAAGGATCTGACTAAAACAACTGTCACTGTTGAGCCAGGAATGATCTACTCGCATTTGCAAGGTATTTTGCAAAGTCACTGGCGCTACTTACCCCCATACCCAGCGAGTATAGATTTTTGCACACTTGGTGGCGCAGTTGCTAATAATGCAGCTGGTGAGCTTACTCTCAAGTATGGCGCTACCCGCAATTGGGTGAAGAGTCTGCGAGTTGTATTGAGCAATGGTGATGTAATTGTGACGGGCCGTTTAACCAAAAAAGAATTCAAACGTAAAAAAGCTCAAGTAGATTTTGAGGGTCATTTGTATCGTGAGCTAGACAAGCTTTTGACTGATAATAAAGAACTAATTCAAAAGGCAAAACCAACTGTTAGTAAAAACTCAACAGGCTATGACTTGTGGGATATTAAGGGTAAAGACGGTTCATTTGATTTGAGCCAGTTAATTATTGGCTCTCAAGGTACTCTTGGTGTAGTAACAGAAATAACCTTCTATACGGCTGAGTATAATCCACAAAAAACATTACTTGTCGCTCACTTTGATGATACTGCAAAAGCCGAAGAGGCTGTAAAAAGGATACTTCCTCTAGCCCCGTGTGCTGCTGAGATGGTTGACTATCATACTCTAGACTTTATGCGTGAGCACAAGCCAGAAATGCTTAAGGGTATTAATATAAATGATTTGCCAAAACTAATATTGTTGATTGAGTTTGATAACCACAAAGTAGCGGAACGCAAGAAGAAAGCCAAAAAAGCCTTTAAAATTTTAAACGAGTATACAAAGATCGTGAAATTTTCTGAAAAGCTAGAAGAACAAACTGAATTATGGCGTATTCGCCGTGGAGCTGCTGCTGTTATATGGACACACACAGGTGCCAAAAAAGCTTTACCAATTATTGAAGATGGTATTGTACCAATTGAAAACTTTTCAAAATACTTACAATCAGTTTATAAGCTATTTAAAAAATACAATGTTAAGATTGCCACTTGGGGGCATGCCGGTAATGGCAACTTACATATTCAGCCGTTTTTTGACCTATCTAATATGCGTGACAGAGCGAAAATATTTGAACTAACTGATGAATATTATAGGCTGGTGATAAAGCTTAATGGTAGTACGAGTGCCGAGCATAATGACGGAATCATGCGTGGCGTATATTTGAAAGATATGGTTGGCACTAAGATATACGGCCTATTTGAAGATATTAAGAATCTTTTTGACCCACTTAATTTTCTTAACCCAGGTGTAAAACTGCATGTTTCAAAAGAAGATGCTATGGTAAAGATGCGCAAAGAATACTCAATAAAACAGCTCTACGAACATTTGCCATCAACCTATAATCATTAAGAAAATGAATAATTTTAAAAAGCAATATTCAATTCTCGTCATTGGTCTATTTGTCGTATTAAGTATATTAGCAGTACTGGGTAGCAGAATTGGAATGCTTGGTCTCGGTATTTTTTTGGTAATATTTTCGGGTTGGTGGTTTACTCGCGCTAAATATATCTGGCTAGACTATCAAAAAATGTATAAAAAAACTCCTAAGAACCAGCGAAGTATATGGAATAGACCTAGTCAGTTTGCTTATAGTATAAGTATGTATATTTTTATGCCACTTGGGCTGGCTTTTGGATCGTTATTTATCTATCTTGCTTGGTATATTCGTTCATAGAAAAGTCGCCACAATTTTATTGATAAGATTATGAGAGGCTGGTCAGACGAGAGGACAGCGCTCGGATTTCATCCGGACTAACCTTATGTTTCAAGTTCTCTCATACCATTCAAATAAATCCTGGCAGAAACCAGGGTTTATTTTAATGGTGCGGACGAGAGGACTTGAACCTCCACAGCCTTTCGGCCACAAGCCCCTCAAGCTTGCGTGTCTACCAATTCCACCACGTCCGCATATTAATCTGAAGAACAGCGCTTATTGTAGCAGAATATTCGGTTTTTTTGAAGTCTGTACTATACTGTAGGTAGTACCTTTTAGCCAAGGAGTGGGGATGTCAAAGACAAAGAGTCAAAATGAGCAAATAGAGATTCTTCAACACGATATTTTTGATGCAATTTTCTCACTAATGATTTTGCAAGGCCACAAGAGTATTAGGCTTCGTAGCCATTATGATGAGGCCTGCGTGGCTGTATATAAAAAAGTAGAAAAGATGTGCGATGAAAGTGATAAGTATTGTGGATTTTATTTTGTTCAGCATCCAATACATGGCGATAGCCAATTAGCTCGCGACAGTTTACGTGAATGGTGTTCGTGTGGTGCAATGAATGTACGTGTGCCAGGTGATGGCACATACTACTTTGATCTTACTTTGGCCGAGGCAGAAAAATGGCTTACTAAAAGTATTCAATATACTACATTTAGCCGTGAAGATTTTGATAAGCTTACAAAAATATTTTTAAATATTTATAGTCAGTGATTTAGATGAGTAATCTAGATTTTTTATTTGTTATGCTTGTCGAATTATGTATTTGATCGTAAACTATACCCAAGCACCTATTGGAGGTTAGTATGCCAGTCTCAACTGCACAAAATATCAGAGACAAAATCTGGGACGAAGTTGGCCCCAAAATAATTCGCACCCTCGAAGCCGCTTGGGCGCCAGTTCACCCACAAGCAGTTGCTGAAGAAATATTTGATCAAATCTGGCCAGATATTTTGAAAGAAATTATTACTCAATCAAATGGTATGTTCGAAGAAGGCACAATGATGCCGGCAGTTCGAGCAAAAATGCAAAGTCTACGTGACAATGAAATCATTGAGTAGAGGCGAGCAACGCTTGGCTAAATAGGGCTGTATTAATACAATTTCCAGATCTTTATTGATCTGGAATATTTTTTTGTGCAGACGTTACTACATTACTCAGTAACATAGCTACTGTTACAGGCCCAACTCCACCCGGTACTGGTGAGATGAGGTTAACCTTGTTTTTTACATCGTTAAAGTCTACATCGCCCTTTGCCACTCCCTCTACCTCAGCTATTCCAGCGTCAATAATAATACTGCCCTGTGGAACTAAATCTGCTGTTATTAGCCCTGGCTGGCCAGTGGCACTAATAATAATATCTGCTTGTTGTGTTATTTTTGCTAAGTCTACAGTACTGGCATCTGCTAGCAAAGTGTCTACATTTAGGTTTTGCAACATATAACCAAGAGGTTTACCCACAAGTTTACCTTGTCCAATAACTGCAACTTTTTTACCTTGTAAATCTACAGCAGATCTCTTAAGCAGTTCTATTATTGCAAGAGGGGTAGCCGGCTGAAGTTTGGCTTGATTGTGCTGTAGATCAAGTAGGCTTTGGTCGCTTAAGCCATCAACGTCTTTTGAGGGTGGAATAATATTGAGTAGAGATTGTGGGTCATCGTAGTCATTGATTGGGAGTTGTACTATAATGCCATGTACTGAATTATTATTGGCGAGCAAAGTCATGCGTTGTATACAGTCAGCTTGAGTAGTATCAGATAGATCAATATATTCATATTCAATGCCAATTTTTTCGGCCTGTTGTCGTTTCATTTCAATATACATTTCTGAACGACTATCAGGATTGTAGGCAATATTAACAAGCTTTGGCGTGATACCAATTTCTTTTAACTGCTCTATGTGTGGCTTAAGCTCAGCTAATATTTCTAGCGCTATTTTTTTGCCATCAATTATATGTGTCATTATGTATAGTATAAAGCAATACACTGGTAAATACAGTTTGTATAAAAAAAGATCTCTAGCAATATAATTTACTTCTGAGATCTTTTTTTGGTGGGTGATGAGGGGCTCGAACCCCCGACATCCTCGGTGTAAACGAGACGCTCTAGCCAACTGAGCTAATCACCCAAATGAGTATATTATGGTGCGGGTAGGGAGACTCTAACTCCCGGCCTCATCCTTGGCAAGGATGCGCTCTAAACAACTGAGCTATACCCGCCTACGCTTCCAGCTACGGCGGGCAGGCCCGCTTTCACTTCTGGGGGTGCGTCATGAATATGACACCTCTGGAATAACTGGATATAATCCATTTTTCAGAAAGAAATTTTTCGTGGTGGCGAGACTCGGAATTGAACCGAGGACACGAGGCTCTTCAAGCCACTGCTCTACCAACTGAGCTATCTCGCCATAACAGGGTTGAATATTTTCAAGTAACGTTGAATATAATACCAAATTTCGAGTACTTTTTCTAGCCCTTTCGAGAAAGGAAATAAACAGGTATAATATGCATTGTTCTCTACCTCAAAAATATGGCGCGTTGGCCGAGTAGTTAGGCAAAGGTCTGCAAAACCTTGTACACCGGTGCGAATCCGGTACGCGCCTCCAATTTACTCTTGCACATGTGCCAAAAGTAATCTGGGCGGGTGGTGGAATTGGTATACACGACAGACTTAAAATCTGTTGCCTATTGCTGGCTTGCGGGTTCAAGTCCCGCCTCGCCCACCATAACAAATGACCCACGAAAGTGGGTTTTTTGTTACAAAAAAATTGTCTTACTATATTTAAGAATGTATAATAATATTCAATATAAGTAGAAGATAATCAGAAGGAGTCTATATGCAAAAAGTTGAGTTAACAATTTCAGAAGTACTATCTGAATCATGGCAAAAGGTAAAGTCACAATACGGTATTATTATTGGTAGCTTACTAACCGTCTGGCTAATTAATGGTGCATTTAATATTCTTAGTAATATTGCAAATGCATTTACTGATACAGGCGCTACCTCTACTCGATTAATCATGACATTAATCAGTTTAATTATCTCAATTGGTTCGCTAGCAGTTGGTAACCTCTTATATATTGGCCTAACACGTATTGAGTTAAATATTATTGATACAAAACAAGCTCTGTATGCTCAGCTATTTGATAGTGAAAACATCTATTGGCGCTACTTGGGTGCAACTTTCTTGTATGCCCTAATAGTTCTTGGTGGCCTTATTTTATTTATTATTCCTGGCATATACTGGGCTATTAAGTATCAGTTCATAGCAGTAATAATTGTTGATAAAAAACTCAAAGTCACAGAGGCCCTAAAGGCTAGTGGTGAAATTACTCAAGGACACAAAGGCTGGCTTTTGGGCTTTAGCTTAATACTTGTACTTCTTAATATAGCCGGCTTTATGGCGCTAATTCTTGGCTTGCTTGTCACTATACCAATAACTGTAATGGCCCAGATCTATGTATATCGCAAGCTAAGTATTAATATCTCTAGCACAACTAGTGTAAAAACACCGGTAGCTAATTGAGAGATTACTAAAAAGGCGTATAATAAGAGAGACTAACTAAGAAAGGATAATGAAATGATTATTTGGATTGTTATAGGAGTGATTGTTGTATTGCTTATTGCGGTTTGGGCAATATACAACGGACTCATCAAGGCACGTGTACGTGTAGATGAGGCACTTAGTGATATTACTGTACAAGAAAAGCGCAGATTAGACCTGATCCCTAACTTGATCGAAACAGTGAAGGGGTATGCTAAGCACGAGAAAAGTACTTTTGAAGAAGTAACCAAAGCTCGCTCAGCAGTTATGAACACACCAGAAGGTGACCTAGGTAAACGCGCAGAAAATGAAAATATGCTTTCTAGTACTCTCAAAAGCCTGTTTGCGGTATCAGAAAACTACCCAGACCTAAAAGCTAATGAAAGCTTTTTGAGCTTACAGTCTGAGCTCACTGATACTGAAGACAAGATTCAAGCATCACGTCGATTTTATAACGGTAACGTTCGTGACTTTAATATGAAGTTGCAGGTGTTTCCTACTAATATGCTTGGTGGAATGCTTGGCTTCAAATCACGTGATTTTTATGACGTAGCCGAGAGCGAAAAAGAAGCAGTAAAAAAAGCTCCAGAAGTAAAATTTTAGCTATCAATTAGCTATAGACTAATCTTAGCCCTAACCAAAAAGAAAAGACCCCCAACAGGGTCTTTTCTTGGTATAATGTATCTATGTATACAGAGATAGCCCGCAACAAACGTAATAGTTATGTCTTAATTTTCTTCTTTTTGCTACTCATTATTGGTTTTTGTTGGGTATTTTCTTTGGCCTTTAATAACCAACTCATTCTCTATCTTGGTGTGGGTTTTTCGCTTATTTACGCTGGCATTAGTTACTTTACTAGTAGCTCGATGGTGCTAGCAATTTCTCGTGCTAGGCCAATAGAAAAAAAAGATAATCTAGTGCTTTATAGAACAGTTGAAAACCTAGCAATTACAGCTGGCTTGCCTACGCCAAAAATATACATTATTCAAGATACAGCCCCAAATGCCTTCGCTACTGGTCGCGACCCACAGCATGCCGTAGTCTGTGTAACCTCAGGCTTGCTTGAAATGATGACCAAGCCAGAGCTAGAGGGTGTATTGGCTCATGAGCTGAGTCATGTTGGTAACTATGATATTCGTTTTATGACACTGGTAGTTGTGATGGTTGGGGTAATAGTATTATTGTCTGACTGGTTTATACGTATTTCATTTTTTTCTGACGATAGCGACTCTGGTGGTGGCAACTTACAGACTATAATGATGGTCGTTGGTTTGGTTCTGGCTATTCTTGCACCATTTATTGGCCTACTAATGCAGTTGGCCTTTGGTCGTAAGCGTGAATACTTGGCTGATAGTTCAGCTGTATTACTCACTCGTTATCCTGAAGGCTTGGCAAGTGCTTTAGAAAAAATTGACAGTGATACCAAGCCACTACGTGAGGCTAATAGAGCCACGGCGAACTTATATATCATTAGTCCACTCAGGGCAAATATAAAAGGTGGATCAAAAAGTCGGTTTGCTAGTTTATTTAGTACTCATCCACCAACGGCCGAGCGTATAAAACGATTAAGAAAAATGGAGACACACGCATGAGTACTAGCAAAAAAGCCTCGCTGAATCCACTCTCACTTTTGAGAGATGCAGTCACTATATGGAATTTACGATTCTGGCGAGTTGCTTTACTCACCGCAATTATAGCAATACCGGGTTCGATTCTGCGTATTATTCAGCTTGATAGTACGACTGATGCGAGTATTATTTCTAGCCTAGCTGGAATGTTTATGACAGTGGCACTGACCTGGGCATTTTTGTATGAGAAAGACCTAATGAAGCTACGCTTTACCCAGCTCTATGTTAAGTCGAGTAGTCGTATCTTGCCTTTTATTGCTACCTCAGTACTATTTGCAGTTACAGCCTTACCTGCTTTAATGGGTATTTTTATTATCGTTCTGAGTGCTGCTGAGCAAATTCCTCTTGGATTTTTATTTTTTGGTCTGGCTGTGGTGCTATTAAGTGTGTTTTTTGTAATTCGTCTTTCGCTTGCTACTGTACTCGTTGTACAGAATGAAATATCAGCACTCAATTCTTTGCGTTTGAGCTGGCAGGTTACAAAAGGTTATTTTATGAAGCTCACGTTTGCTTGGGTGGCAATAATTATTGCTATTATTGTAATTAGTGGTGCCTTACTAACTCTAATTGGACTTATTAAGTTTATGAGAGAAAACGACTATGCACTGGCATTGAGTAGTGGTGTGCTTTTGACTTTCTTACTTCCGCTATTTATTGGCTATAGTGTGCAAATAGTAAAAAGACTTGAGAAATGAATAAGCCAGAGGCAGCTAAAAGAGTTGCTCAGCTTCATGAAATTCTAAATGAATACCGGTATGAATATTATGTACTTGATAAACCAACAATTACTGACGCTATCTACGACTCTCTTAATAGAGAATTACTAGCTCTAGAAGCAGACTATCCTGAGCTTGTTTCGGCAAACTCACCAACCATGCGTGTTGGTGGTAAAGCCGTTGCGGGTTTTGCACAAATTACTCATAGCAAGAGAATGCTTAGCCTGAATGATATATTTAGTATAGAAGAGCTTGAAAAGTGGGAGGCACGTATGCACAAGCTGCTTGCTAAGACTAATTTAGAATATTATGCCGAGCTTAAAATGGATGGTTTAGCTATGGCGCTACAGTATGAAAATGGAGTGTTTGTACGGGCAGTAACGCGAGGTGATGGTACAACCGGTGAAGATGTGACTCATACTGTACGAACTATTCAGACTGTTCCATTGCAACTTCGGCAAACCAAAAAAGCCCCGGCATCTGTCTATGACTATTTTGAAATTCGCGGTGAAGTAATAATTCCACGGGTTGAGTTTGAGCGTATTAACGCTGAGCGGACAAAAAATGACCTTCCTTTGTTTGCTAACCCCCGCAATGCTGGCGCAGGCACAATCCGTCAGCTCGACCCTAGTGTAGCAGCCAGCCGAAAGCTACAGTTTATTGCCTATAGTATTGAAATGGATTTGCCAGAGCTTGCGACCCACAAAGACGAGCACGAGCTGGCGCGCGCTCTGGGTTTTAAAGTTGATCCGCACGATATGGTCTGTAAAGATTTGAAAGAAATAGAGATCTTCATTACTGCTTGGCAGAATAAACGCGATGGCTTACCCTACAACATAGATGGTTTGGTGTTTGCTATCAACTCAAATAGTGAGTTTGAGAGCCTCGGTATTGCCGGTAAAGCACCACGGGGCGCTGTGGCATTTAAGTTTCCGGCCGAACAAGCCACGACTGTTCTTGAAGATATTCGTGTCAGTATAGGGCGCACAGGTGCCGTTACGCCGTACGCCGTACTTACTCCTGTAAAAGTAGCTGGTAGTACGGTACGGCGAGCTACTTTGCATAACGAAGATGAGATTGTTCGCAAAGACGTACGTATTGGTGACACGGTGATTATTCAAAAAGCCGGCGATATTATTCCTGAAGTCATAGAGCCAATTACCAAGTTACGCACCGGCAAAGAAAAGATCTGGCATATGCCAACAGAAATTAACGGAGTAAAAGTTATTCGGCCTGAGGGTGAAGCTGTGGCACGACTCGCCGACCTTACGGTTGGTGAAGTGCAATGGCAGACTTTAATTCACTTTGTTAGTAAAGCCGCTTTTGATATTGATGGCCTAGGTGAAAAAATCTTGCAACAGCTTATGGAGGAAGGCTTGATTGAAACAGCGGTAGATATTTTTACACTGCAAAAAGATGATCTTATTGGGCTGGAGCGTTTTGCCGAAACGTCTGCAC
>JACDEK010000013.1 GCA_013816445.1 Candidatus Saccharimonadota bacterium | reverse complement strand
CCGCTCACAAGTGCGTATAGCTTACTTATTCATCTTAAAATGACTGGTCAGCTAGTGTATCGACCTAAAAAGGGCAAAGGTTTTGGCGGCGGGCACCCCAATGAGAGTTTGATTGGTAGCTTACCTGATAGTTCTACTCATGTTATTATTGAGCTGACTAGTGGAACATTATTTTTTAATGATCAACGCAAGTTTGGTTGGGTTCGGTTAGAAAAATCTGCTGGTTTGTATGAAAGTGATGCTTTTTTACAAAAGCTTGGCCCAGAACCACTGAGCGAGAGTTATACTTTTGAGCAGTTCAAAAAAGCCGTTAATAAACGCAAGAACACTAGTATAAAGGCTGCTATTCTAGATCAGACGGTAGTTGCTGGTGTCGGTAATATCTACGCCGATGAGAGCTTGTTTGCTGCAGGAATTCACCCAGCTACAAAAGCTGGTGAAGTGAGTAGTATTAAGCTTAAAAAGCTTTTTACGGCCCTCAGAGAGATTATGCAGTTAAGTATTAAGCTTGGTGGTTCATCAGATAGGAATTATGTAGATGCTGAGGGTAAAAAGGGGAGTTATTTGAAATTTGCCAAGGTCTTTCGGCGAGAAGGTAAGGCTTGTCCAGAGTGTGGTAGTACGATTACAAAGATTCGTGTAGCTGGCCGCGGTACGCACGTTTGCCCCAAGTGCCAGCCCATAGTAGGAGAGTAAGGGTGGGCTATTATTTTAGTTATGGATCAAATAATTATAAGCAAGTACGAGAACGTACTGAGGTAGATTCTATTGATAAGCCACACCCGGCTCGACTCAGTGGGTACAAAAGAGTATTTCAAGGTAAGTCAGAAAACTGGCCTAACTCTGCCAAGGCGAATATTGTCTCTGCCCATGTAACAGATTTTGTTTTTGGGTCGTTATATGACTTGCCTGAGGGGTATATAGCTAAGCTTGCGACGTATGAACATAGCTATCGTAGTGAAAATGTTGAGGTTTTCGATCTAGAGACTGAAAGTAGCGTATTGGCTACGGTTTTTTTAGTAGACAGCATAGACCCTATCTCACGCCCATCTGCTGATTATTTGAATGCGGTACGGCAAAATCTTGCTGATGTTGGCTTGTCCTAATAGGTAGTATACTTATAGGTATGATTTTCTATTTCTATGGCGAAAATAGCTATGCAATCTCCAAGCAAGTAGCAGTTATAAAAAACAGCTATATCAAAAAAACAGGTGGCGATGCTGATATGGAGGTTTTTGAGATGAACGAGCGCTCCTTGAGTGATCTACTCAATGCCCTGGCTGTTATGCCGATGTTTGTAAGCTCTCGCCTTTTGATTGTACGTGAGCTAGGTACTCACAAGCTACAAAAAGATAAGCTCGAGGCTTTGCTTGCGAGTGTTTCAGAGTCTACAAATGTTGTTTTTATAGATACAAATGTAGATAAGCGCAGTGTGTATTATAAAATGCTCTCAAAACTAAAAAATGCCAAGGAGTTCAGATTACTGAGCCCACATGAGCTACTAGTATGGGTAAAAAAACTAGTAGATAAAACTACAAATTCTACAGGATCAATAGATAACAGAACAATAAATGTACTCATCCAAAGAGTAGGGAACGATGAGTGGCAGCTTGAGCAAGAGATTATTAAGCTATGTAATTATTCGCCAGAGATAACGATTGCTAGCATAGATGAGCTAGTGGTGCCCAATCTTCAGCAAACAGCTTTTATGATGACAGATGCAATTACCCGTAAAGATACAAAAACAGCTCTTGAGTTGTATGCGCGACTAGCCATAGACGGCGTGGCTGACCAGATGATACTTGGTGCAATAGTGTATCAGTACCGTGTAATGGTGCTCGCTAAAGATAATGAAGGTCAAGGTACTGCTGCTTGGCAAAAAGAGCTTTCTATAAGCCCATATGCAGCCTCTAAGGCCCAAAATCTTGTACGTAATACCGATACGTCAGAGCTGAAGCGCGTATACCAACTTATCATAGAATCTGATTATGCGGTAAAGTCTGGCCAAAAAGTCTCTAGCGATGCTATGCAAGAATTGATATTTGTTCTAGCTCAACCAAATCTATAGCTTTATTAGGGTGTACAAAAAAAACTGCCATATTTTGGCAGTTTTTTTGTTTTACATATAGATAGTTATTTTTTAGTAGCGGGTTTTTTGGTAACTGTCTTTTTTGGAGTAGCTTTTTTGGCTGGTGCTTTTTTTACAGTAGTCTTTTTAGCTACTGGCTTCTTGGCCTTTTTAGTATCTGGTTTGCCAGGGTTTTCTGTACCAAATGGCTTGGTTGCAACAGAGTTATAAGCCTTAGTAAGACGTGATTTCTTACGGTCGCCAGCACGTTTGTGCATAACACCTTTTTTTACGGCTCGGTCAATTTCAGCAATAGCGGCTACTAGGGCGGAGTTGGTTTTGACTTCACCACTTGCTACTTCTGTCTTTACAGCTTTTACTTGTTTTTTTACAACAGATTTGACCACTATATTGTACTGTCGACGGCTTTCTTGCTGTTTCATTCGTTTTTTGGCTGATTTGATAATTGGCATGGAGTTTACTGAATTCCTTTTAGTTCTTTATAAGAGAATGTAACAGAGGTAATGATAGCAGAATAAAGCACACCTGTAAAGAGTCGTGTTATAATTCTTGTAAATGGAAACGCTAATTAGGCCCGAAATTGAGCCAAAACCTACCGAAGAGTTACGTGATCGTGTCCTCAATCTTGTAAGTACTATGAAGAATGGTGAGCAAGAAATACGTACCAGACAAGAAGAGCGTGCGCACTTACCTCTCGAAAAACAGAACCAACTTAATGAGCTAGCCCGACTCTTGAAAGAGGAAAAAATCAAGCGCACCGACGTACCTCCAGAAGACTTGCAGTATATAGTTCCGCCTCGCAATATTTTTGAAGCTCAAATAAAACGGAAATACATGCAAGATATAGATGATCCATTGGCTCGATTTGCTGATCTGTTGCTAGCCAGTGAAAACGCCTGGAAAGTACAACAAGCAAAAAATCTACTAGAAAAAAAAGGTAGCGAATGCACTAACAAAGAAAACTCGGATTACAAAAAGTACAAACATCAACTAACAGCATTCAATCATAAACTCAAAGAAGCTATACTTCAGACTGATGGTAGTATTACACGAACGGATTTTATGAGCTGGCTCACTACTGTGGGTAAGATGCCAATTGGTGGTGCCGAAAAACTCATCGCCGGAATTGGCGCAGAAGTAGCTGTAGCTGCTCGTATGCATACAATGCCAGACATAAAGACTGGAATGCCGACTATTGTTGAAGACGGTAGAGCAATTGATATTATTGTTTATCTAGAAGATGGTAGGTGTATTACAGTCGATGTAAAAACAGGTGGTAACCAGTCTGATGGCCATTCTACTGCAAATGTTGAGATTAATATCGAGCAATATGAGATAAGTGGTTTTGAGGTTAACGACCCATATTTGAATGTGGTGGATAGACGAATTCGACAAGAACTTGGCCTGTCATTGGCTTGACATATACGTATATATAATGTATCATACGTTAGCCGAAAAGGAGCACCTCATGGCTGCAGAAGCCAAACCACCCAAACCAGTATTTTTGTCAGATGCATCTGCAGGATGCGCTTTCGTCGACCCCGAAAATGTCTCTCGAGATGAATTCATCGACGATCGTCATCGTGAGCTGGTAACGGCTCATATTGAAAACTGCGAACTCTGCCAAAGCAGAATCAATGGTTTTCGCCATAAAAACTGAATCGCGCCTTTGTTCTTACTTTTAGTAATTGCAAGGGCGCTGTTTTTTTGTTGAAAGATATTGACAACATATTGTCTTTGTGCTAGTATAGAGGTTATGCAAATAGTAGAGCTCGCAGCCAAGCTGCAATCTGTAGGATTTACCGATAAACAAGCCAAGGTCTATGTGGCAGCTTTGTTTTTAGGGCCGAGTGCTGTACAAAAAATTTCTGAACAAGCCGAGATTAATCGTGCTACAGCGTACGTGATTTTAGATGAACTCGCTCAAATGGGGCTGGTTAGTGAGTCTACTCAGGGTAAAAAAACCGTTTTTGTAGCCGAACCACCAGAGGCGATAGACAGGTATCTAGACTCTCAAGTTAAATTTCTTGATGCTAAAAAAAATGAACTTAAAGATTTATTGCCGAGCCTAAACGAAACCTCACGCTCTACAGATGTAGACGTGGCGCCCCAGGTAAGATTCTACAAAGGACGTGAGGGTATATTGCAGACCAATGCTGATAAATTTAGAAAGATCAAGCCAGGCTCTACCATATATGGGATGTCAAACACTGACGAAGTTGAAAAAATGTTTCCTGGCCACTTTGTAGAGAACCCCAATAGAAGACTAAAGAAAAAAGTTGCCTCAAAAGCATTTTATTACTATTCTGATGAGAATGAAGTGAAAAGCAATAAGAATTTAATGCGCCAAATAAAACGCATTGATAAGCCAATAACAGCAGACTTTACTTTTTATCCTACTAGCGCTGCCTTAATTACATACAATGGCGAGAATTCGGTAGGTATTGTTATTGAGAATAAACAAATTGCCGAGACTCTGCGCACTCTTTTTGAGATGGCCTGGGAAAAAGACTCAAAAAAATCATAGAGTTATTGTTGATAAGTATTGACAATAATGTATTTTACTGCTATTATAGGCTTGTTGTCCTCGCACGTCTCACTTTCGAAAGGGGTGATTGCGATGAACACAGGTTGACTGTGTACACCCCAAAGTGGGGTAAGCGAGGTTCCTCGGGAGGGTCCCGGGGTTAGGATGATTCCGCAACGATCCCAGAAAGGAAACTTTCATGGGTGCTACTGGTTGAAAAAATCGCTGACAAATCAGCGACGAAGGCCGGTTCCAAAGACCAACCGACGAAGTTAATGGTCTTGTGTACTAGAACGGAGCTTTTTTGAAAATCGTGAAGAAGTTCGTGCAAGCAGACGTTGACAAGTATCTCGATGTAATCGAGGTACAGACCATGAGTGTTTGTGTCAGAGTATGCCATGCTGTGAGCACATTTGTTTGGCTACTCGTCGAAAAAGTTTTCTTCAACAGAGAACCCTCGATGAGAATTAGACACCAGAGTACCAAAAAGACGACCGAGATTCTATCTCAATCGTCGCGGTACGACTGCCCAGATAAGGTGCAGTCGCCTGAGAGGCAACAGCAACAGCTAGCGCGAGCTAGCTAACATCTGAGGCTCGATATTTACTTAAGCCCCGACTCACCACCAAAACGGTGGGTCGGGGTTTTTCTCTTTTTATACATTGTGCTATCTGGTAATAATATTGACAGATAAGCTAATCTTATATATAATCATGTCGCCCTAAAAGAACTATAAAACAAGTTCTTTTTAACCAGTACCTACATAGAAAAGAGAGGATATGTCTAACTCAGACAATATTGAATCACAAGAAAAACCGACTATTAATGAACCTCCTTGGAGGCTTATTACAGACTTCATTGATCGCATTAAAGAGCTGTCAGAATTTCGTAATTTCTCATTGTTTGATGCTGAAGTAACTTCAGTCCGTTCACTAGATTTTTTTGATGAAGGAGTAGACCTAGATAACCCTTATCAACTCTATAGCTTCACTAAGGGCGCTATGGAACCTCTCAGAATGATGATTTCAAGTTTGCAATCTGGAGACCTCGGTTTTTTGGAGGTTATGCAGGCCGGTGTAGCTTTTGAGGCCGTACTTTCAAGCCTCAAGTATTACTTACCACCAGAGCATTTTGCTCGTTATTATAGCGAGCTGTAGTAAATATTCCCGTTTGTTGTAATAGACAAACGGGAATATTTCATAGCCCTTGCCTTCAGAAGGAGCGTGATCGTTGCTTGAGCTATTTGGCTCAAGTTTATGATTACGAACTGAATCAGCTATAGAAGTACTATTATAATATTACCCCAAGTCATTTGTTGATGACTCGGGGGCTTTTCTTTTATGCCAAATTATGCTATTGTAGTAAGCCGTTCGCACCTACTAATCTACCGCTAGCCGGAGGGAAAAATGACCGAAACAATGCGTGCCATTGTACTTATTGGTATTCCTGGATCAGGTAAGACAACCTATATTCAGAATGAACTCTCAAATGTACCTAATCCATTTACAGTATGCCCAGATGACATTCGCGTCGAACTCGCCGGAGACGCTGCAGATCAAACCATGAATCATGAGGTGTGGCTACAGGCTTATCAGCGAGCTGAAGAGGCTCTACAGGGTGGTAATGTGTTGATTTTTGACGCCACAAATGCAAAAAGACTCGATCGTGTTGTTTTGCTTGATCACTTGCGTTCTGTGATGGGCCCAGAAGGGTTTATTAAGGGCATATGGGTCAAGACACCGCTTGAGGTGTGTATGAAGCGTAATGCCAACCGAGGCAGAACTGTGCCCGAGGTGGCTGTAGAGCGCATGTACCATCAGCTAGAAGCTGAGCCACCCAGATTGTATGAAGGCTTTAATCAGCTGTATGTTCCAGATTTTGAGCCAAGTCTGGCCTAGTTATTACTATGCCACCTGAATAATCAGGTGGCTTTTTATTTACATAGTAGGCAAAACTCTTGACAATAACTCTTATGTTTGCTATAATAGCGATTTAACGATACAATATATTACATTATGCAACAAGAATTAACCCCCAAACAACAGGCCGTCGAACTCATTAAGCAAGCTAATCATATCTTGCTTGTAACGGGTAAAGAGCCAAATAACGATCAACTCAGCTCAATGGTAGCATTAGAGCTTATTTTGCAACGCGTAGGTAAGCAGGTGAGTGCTATTGTCACTAGTGATATGCCAAAAGTACACAAAGTACTTGATACACGCCATATTAGCCGTGATCTTACAGGTATTCGTGATTTTGTTATTAGACTCGATACAAAAGACGTAGAAGTAGATAAGCTTCGCTATGAGGTTAATGATGACAATCTAGAAGTGGTGATTTCGCCTTTTTCTGGTAACTTTACTGCTGAAAATGCTAGTTTTGACTACGGCGCATATAAGTTTGATCTTGTAATTGTACTTGGTGTGAGTGAGATTAGTAAAATTGATGCCATCTTAGAGCAAAACCCAACCATTTTTGATGGTATTCATTTAATAAATATAGATTCTCACCGCAGTAATGAAAATTACGGTAGTGTAAATTATGTAGAGCCACAAGCAAGCTCAGTTTGTGAGATGCTGGTGGGTGTTATAGAGTCGGTTGCTCAAGGTATGATTGATTATCATGTCGCTACGGCACTGCTTGCGGGTATAATGAGCTCAACTAAGGGCTTTACCGCACCAAATACTACAGCAAAAAGCCTTACTATTGCAGCTCAGATGATGAGCGGAGGTGCTAAACAGCAAGAGATTGTACAGGCATTATTTGGTCAAACAACTACTCGTGATAACTCTATTAGAGAGTTTCGTCCTGAACCAAAAAAAGTTAAAGAGTCTCAAGAAACTCCTGAAAATACCGCAAAACCTGAGTCTAAATCAGTAAAAAGCGATAAGCCAGTTGAAAAAACTGCTGAAAAGGCTGAGACTATTGCCGAAAAACTTGCCAAGAAAGGCGTTGAACTAAGTCAAGACGGTGTCAAAGACACACAAACGGGTAAAATTATTCAAACCGAAGAGCTTTCTTCTGGTACGGAGGATGAGCAAAGCCCAAAAAAATTCAAAAATCCCAGCCTGAAGCAGTAGTTTCGGCCGGTGATTTTAAGGGCAGAATGGTTGGTGGTCAGATAGTTGTGGCCTAGTAGCTTCCATTTTTCTCATCCGTCATCCTGAAGAGAATGGTAAACCAATTCTACCTTTCAGGATCTCAAACCTTATGAAACTTGAAGATTATTATGTATACATCCTAACAAACAAAACAAATTCAGTTTTGTACATTGGAATGACAAATGACCTTAAAATAAGAATATTTGAGCACAAGAATCATTTATTTGGCAGATTTACAGATAAATATAATGTTACAAAATTAGTATACTTTGAAGTATTTTTGGATGCTGAAAATGCAATAATAAGAGAGAAACAAATAAAAAACTGGCATCGAGACTGGAAATTGAGCCAAATTAGCAAGATAAATCCAAATTTTAATGATTTATATAAGGAGATCCTGCAATAAATTCAGGATGACGGATAATGATCACACCAGAGAGTAATGATTTCCAACCTGGAATATATCTTATTAATAAGCCTCGCGGACGTAGTAGCTTTAGTATGGTTGCTCAGGTGCGCCGGCTTTCTGGTATAAAAAAAGTCGGCCATGCTGGTACATTAGACCCCGAGGCCGAAGGGCTGTTGATAATACTGGTAGGCAAAGACTATACCAAACAGTCAGATAGCTATCTCAAGCTTGATAAGACGTATGAATTTACCGTAAAACTTGGCGAAACATCAGATACAGGCGATGAAGAGGGCAAAAAAACGGTAGTATCAAAAGAAAAACCCACTCAAAAAGCCATTCTCGATGCACTAGAGATCTTTACGGGCGAGATTGAGCAGGTTCCGCCACAATATAGTGCCATAAAGATAAATGGGGTGAGAGCCTACAAGCTAGCTCGCAAAGGCGAGGTAGCTGAGATTTCTTCAAGACAAGTGACTATTAGTAGTCTAGATTTGCTAGAGTATAACTTTCCGTATGTAACCCTTGAAGCTAATGTTTCGTCTGGTACATACATTCGTTCTCTTGCAGAAGACTTAGGTAAAAAGCTTGGTACAGGAGCGTACTGTACTCAGATAATTCGTACTCGAATAGGCGAGAGCTACTTGAAAGACGCAGTAACGCTTGATTAATAGAGTAAACTCTGCTACTATAAATAAATCATATGTTAGCAAAAACGACAAAGAAAAAAGTAATAACTACTCATTCTCTACACGAGAAAGACACTGGCTCAGCTGAAGTTCAGATAGCTTTGTTTACTGAAAAAATAAATGAACTAACAGAACATCTCAAAGAGCATAAAAAAGACAATCACAGTCGTCGTGGCCTACTTGCTATGGTCAGTAAACGTCGTCGGTTACTTGATTACTTGCTTAAGAAATCTCCAGAGCGTTATACCGCTGTTGTGAAGAAACTCAAACTTCGTCGTTAGATGCCAATTAGCATTTGATATTGAAAAAAGAATAACAAAAATACTCGGCCGTTAGTAATAGAGTTGTTTGATCACAAAAATTGTTCAATTTTGATTCAATAACTCTCTAACTAACACAACTAATATGGGTATTTTTAGAAAGTAACAGGTTAAAAATGAATATCATTCATCCTTTTGATGGTAAACAAGTAAAACTAGAAACTGAATTTGCCGGTAAGAAATTAGAAATAGAAACTGGCCAATTGGCCTTTCGGGCTGATGCTGCTGTAACGGTTCGGTATGGTGATACTGTTGTACTCGCAACCGCTGTTGTTGCACCAAAAGCTCGTCCAGAAACAGATTTTTTTCCGCTTTTGATAGATTATGAAGAGCGAATGTACGCTAGTGGTAAGATTTCTGGTAGTCGCTACATGAAGAGAGAAGGCCGACCTTCTGATCAAGCTGTCTTAACGAGTCGTCTTATAGACCGACCAATCAGACCGCTATTTCCTAAAGGTTTTCGTAATGATGTACAGGTAATGGTAACGGTTTTGAGTGCTGATTTGAGTCATGAACCAGATATTATTTCAATAATTGCTGCTAGTACATCACTCATGCTAACGGGCGCACCTTTTGATGGCCCTGTGGCAGCAGCACGTATTGGCCAAATAGACGGTAAGCTGGTGGTAAACCCTACTGTAGAAGAACAAGTAGAGAGTGACTTAAATCTAACAGTAGCTGGTACGGCCGATGCAATTATGATGGTTGAAGCTGCCGCCCAACAGGTAAGCGAAGAAGTGTTAACCAAGGCACTTGAGCTTGCTGTAAAGAGCTGGCAACCAGTCATTAAGTTACAAGAAGAATTAGTGAAGAGTATGCAAGTAAAGCCTATGGAATTTGAGCTATTTACGCCAAATCTTGATGTGTATGACCTATTAAAATCACATCTCAAAACTCAGCTTGGTGAGCGTGTTCGTCATGAAAACAAACAATCTCGTCATGAGGCTATTGCCGAGCTAGAAGCACAAGTTTTACAAGAATTTGGTACTTTGTCAGAAGACGTAGCCGATGACGGAAAACCTCGCTATAGTCATGCTGATATTAAAGTAGCTTTTGAAAAAATTATTGATAGTGAAGTACGTCGAGCGATTCTTGATGATGGTCAGCGACCAGACAATCGTAAAACAACTGAAGTACGACCAATCTCAGGTGCGCATGGTATTTTGCCTCGTACACACGGTAGCGCTGTTTTTACGCGTGGTACTACTCAGGCATTAACTATTACTACCCTCGGCTCACTTTCAGATGCCCAGCTTATAGATACGATGGAAGAAGATAGCACCAAGCGCTATATGCATCATTATAATTTCCCGCCATTTAGTACTGGTGAAGCTCGCCCTGTGCGTTCACCCGGTAGACGAGAAGTAGGGCATGGTTATCTTGCCGAAAAAGCATTGGTACCTGTCATACCTGAAACTGAAGAGTTTCCGTATACTATTCGCGTTGTTTCAGAAATGCTTAGTAGTGCTGGCTCAACTTCTATGGCAAGTGTATGTGGTAGTACAATGAGCTTAATGGATGCCGGTGTGCCTATCAGTGCTCCTGTAGCTGGAATCGCCATGGGTCTCATGATTAATCATGAAAAACCTGAGCAATTCGTTATTTTGACTGATATTCAAGACGCCGAAGATTTTGCTGGCGATATGGATTTTAAAGTAGCCGGTACTGCTACAGGTATCACTGCATTACAGATGGATATCAAAGTAAAAGGTATTTCACCGAGTATAATGTCTCAAGCCTTACAACAAGCCAAAGAAGGTCGAGAGCACATTATGGGTAAGATGCTAGAAGTTATTGCTGAGTCACGGAAAGAAGTCAGTCAGTATGCGCCGCGCATTACAAAGATTACTATTAATCCTGAAAAAATTCGTGAAGTTATTGGTAAAGGTGGTGAGATGATTCAAAAGATTACTGCTGAGACTGGTGTAGAAATTGATATTGAAGACTCTGGCTTAATTCTTATATATTCTGAAGATCAAGCAAAAGCCAATGCTGCCAAAGAATGGATAGAATCTATTACTGAAGAGCCTGAAATTGGTATGACATATAATGGTAAAACTGTCCGTGTAATGGATTTTGGTGCCTTTGTAGAGATAATGCCGGGTAAAGAAGGTCTTGTGCATATTAGTCAATTCTCTGAAGAACATGTGCAAAATATTCACGATGTTGTCAAAGAAGGTGATGAATTTAGGGTAAAACTAACGGAGATTGATGATAAGGGTAGACTAAACCTTTCGAAAAAACTTGCAGATACTAAGTAGCTGTATGAAATTCTAGTTCGCGTCCCGATATATCGGGACGTCACTGGGGTGACATATGACAACACAAGAGAAACAAACTGAGTTAGATAAAATAGCTCAAGAAATTATTTCAAAAAAGTGTGGATTAGCGATAGCTAATGCCTGTCTTAACCCAGTACCAGGTATAGGTAACTCTGATGCACAACTAATGTTTATCGGTGAAGCACCAGGAGCGCAAGAAGATAAGCTCGGTGAGCCATTTGTTGGTGCTAGCGGAAAGTTTCTTGATGAAATGCTGGCCTCAATTGGTTTAGATCGTACAGAGGTATTTATTACAAATATCGTGAAATTTCGCCCGCCGAAAAATCGTGACCCCACCGCCAAAGAAATTGCCGGTTGCTTACCATATTTGTATCAACAAATTGAGATTATCTCACCTCAGTTAATTATCTTTTTGGGCCGACACAGTATGAATGTTTTTCTGCCAGAGCTGAAAATTAGTGAAGCTCATGGTAAGATATATAGACGTTCTAAAATGGTATTTTTACCACTCTATCACCCTGCTGCGGCACTGTATAACGGAAGTATGCGCGCAACGTTATTTGAAGATTTTAGCACTATACCAAGCATTTTGAATGAATTAAAGAATTGAAAAATACATATATAGCTCGTGTCATTTCGAGCGTAGTGGAATAGTATATGATGTGCCATATCCACTTTGGTCGAGATGACAATAAGTCATTATCAAATAATTATTAACCTCTTCGTTAACTGTAATGAAGAAACAAGGAAAAATCACAACAAACTAATGGATACTAATACAAACAACAAGAAGCAATTTACCTCACGGCCTATGACAGCCCAAGATTTGGGTATGTCTGCCAAACCAGAGCCAGCTAAGTCTGCAAGTCAGTTGAGTCATAATACTCAGCCTAGCTCGGGTCAGCAAGCAAGCTCTAAGCCAGCCAGTAGACTGAAAGACCCAAGCCCAAAAAGTACATCACAGAGTGGTAACGGTCAGCCAAAAGCCCAAGGCAACAATAATAATCGTCAGCGCGGCGGCCAGGGTACTAATGGCAATAATAGAGGTAACAATAACGCCGGTTCTCGCGGCGGTAGTGGGGGTGGTGCAAGCTTTGCTCAGCGACGTCGCTATGATCGTGGCCCAGCAGTATTTTCTGAAGGCAGCTTTAACTCTAATGGTCTACCTGTAGAGCAAAAATCTAAACCAAATGCAGTAGCTATGAGCAAAGCCGATACGGGCAAACTCAAGATTATCCCACTCGGTGGACTCGACAAGATTGGTAAAAACATGATGGCACTTGAGTATGAAGACGACATTATTATTATGGATGTTGGCTTTATGTTTCCTGGCCCTGATATGCCTGGAATCGATTACATTATTCCAGATGTTACTTATCTAGAAGAACGCAAGCACAAAATTCGAGCCATTCTAATTACTCACGCTCATGAAGACCATGTTGGTGGTCTGCCATTTATTCTTCCTAAGCTACCTGCACCTATTTATGCTGCCCAATTTAGTGTGAAATTTATTGAACGCAAGCTAGAAGAGTATAAATTACCATTTAAACCAGATCTTCATATAGTTAATCAAGACAGTGGCGACAAGATTCAGCTTGGAGTATTTTCTGTAGAATTTATCCGCATAACTCACTCTATCCCAGATGCTTGTAGTATTGCCATTAAGACACCCGTTGGCACAATCATCAATACGGGTGATTGGCGATTTGATGACGATCCTCTGACAGGTAAGCCAAGTAATAAAACTCGCTTGAAAGAACTTGGTGATGAAGGTGTAATGCTTCTGATGTGTGACAGTACGAGCTGTGAGAATATGGGTAGTAGCCCAAGTGAATCAGAGATTATCGAAACTCTCGATGAAATATTCGTTCGCAACTACAACAAACGCGTTATTATTAGCTCGTTTGCCTCACAGGTAGACCGTATTCAGGTATTTGTTGATGCAGCTCAGAAAGCCAAACGAAAATTGGCTCTAGCGGGCCGTAGTTTGCTAAATAATATGGAAATAGCCGTAAAGCTTGGGTATGTAAAAGTACCACCTGGTCTTCTTATTAAGTCTGCTGATGTCAGCAAGTATCAAGATGGTGAAGTGTGTGTATTAACAACTGGTCACCAAGGTGAAGAAAACTCTGGTCTTGTTCGAATGGGTAAGGGTGAGCATAAAGATATCAAACTCAAAGCCTCAGATGTTGTCGTCTTGAGTAGCTCAATTATTCCGGGTAACGAAAAATCGGTATGGGGTATGGTAGATGATATCTTTCGTTGGGGTCCTTATGTCTATCAACAGGCAACCAGAACTTTTGATGACTTGGGTATAATGCACACCTCAGGCCATGCTTACTATGAAGAAATCAAAGAGATGATTGAGCTGGTGCGACCAAAGTATTACTTGCCAATTCACGGTGAAGTGCATCACTTGGTACACAATGCTGAGATAGCCAAACGAGGCGGGGTAGTAAAGCCAGAAAACATTTTTGTTATTGAAAATGGTCAAACCCTTGAGCTAACTGATGATAAAACTATTAAGCTCGGGGCTGTTGTGCAGTCTGGCTCAGTT
>JACDEK010000070.1 GCA_013816445.1 Candidatus Saccharimonadota bacterium | reverse complement strand
CAAGATGATAGAGTAATAGTTCAATAAACACGAGTAACTTTTCTATAATCTAAAACAACTACATGTCTTGTTGGATTGTTCGTCAGCATGTTCCGGTTCAGGAACAGTGTCTGGTGGGTAGTTTAACTGGGGCGGTTGCCTCCTAAAGAGTAACGGAGGCGTTCAAAGGTTGGCTAGATTCGGATGGAAATCGAATTGATAGTGTAAGAGCACAAGCCAGCTTGACTGCGAGGCCTACAAGCCAAGCAGGTACGAAAGTAGGATCTAGTGACCCACTATATTTAAATGTGGAATTGATAGTGCTCAACGGATAAAAGTTACGCCGGGGATAACAGGCTTATAGCGCCCAATCGTCCACAGAGACGGCGCTGTTTGGCACCTCGATGTCGGCTCGTCTCATCCTGGAGGGGCAGCACCTTCCAAGGGTATGGCTGTTCGCCATTTAAAGAGGTACGCGAGCTGGGTTCAGAACGTCGTGAGACAGTTCGGTCCCTATCTGGTGTGGGCGTTAGGAAATTTGAGAGGAGTTGTTCCTAGTACGAGAGGACCGGAATGAACGAACCTCTGGTGTACCGGTTGTGCCGCCAGGCGCAGTGCCGGGTAGCTATGTTCGGACGGGATAAGCGCTGAAAGCATATAAGCGCGAAGCCTCCCTCAAGATTAGATTTCCCCATTAACCTCCATGTAGACTACGTGGTTGATAGGCACTAGGTGTACGCGCAGCAATGCGTTTAGCCGAGGTGTACTAATAGGTGATTGACTTTTTGCTTGCTTATTGCGAGTAAATAGAAGTAGGGTCAAACTTACGTCTTATAACAGACTGGCAATTTGAAGATATTAATATCTTCGCTCTTATTGAAACAAACGTTAAATATCAAAACACTGCTTGATGCAGAGTTCTATAACGAATTATCGTTTTAGTCTCTGTGTCTTGCAGATGGTTATATTTATTTTCGTATCTAGAATTTGAAATTCACGTATTCGTAATTTGTGTGTTGGTGTCTATAGCGAGGTGGGTACACCCGATCCCATCCCGAACTCGGAAGTTAAGCGCCTCTGCGTCGATGATACTCCTCGTGGGGAAAGTAGAACGACGCCAACACAGAGATTATGAATGTATATACTCCTTTTTTAGGAGTTTTTTTGTGCATATTTTTGATAACCATTGTGTTTATATATATAAACTTGACAAAGTAGACATATTTTGTCAAACTAAGCATAACTATAAAAAAAAGGAAATTATGGCAACAAAATCAAAAACAAAAACCCGCGTTAGTAAAAGTCAATCAAGTACTTTTAAGTTTCAATGGTGGATGGCCGCAATTGTTATATTAGCTGTAGCTATTGTGGGGCTTGTGGTATTGCAATTTAGTAAGGCGAGTGGTAGTGATGGTGGCTGGTGTGATCAGTACTTTGCCCAACACCCTAGTGAAGCAAAGGTAGTATGTTTTTTTGCAATTGATGATTTAAGTACACGTGACCCAAACAAGGTGCAATCGGGTGTTGCACTTGTGCAAAATGCTGACCCAGAGACGAGTTTATCTGGTGCAGAAGCTTATTATTTTGATACAGCAGGTGCTTCTGAAGGTACCCTTATTTGGGGTGGCCCAAGCCGTGATTTTAACGGCTTAGCTGGTAAAACACTTAAAGCTTGTTGGTGGCTGAGAGACACTTCTGGGGCAGCACGTGTTCAATTGGTAATGAAAAGCAATGGCAATATTATTGCTCAAGAAAATCAAACGGTTGGTGGCGCTTATTACAACCCCTATTGTACTAGTCAAAATATTACTACTAACTTGCCCAACACTACCTTTGAGCTTAAGTTGATATCGGGTAGTGTACGAGCAAACCGCATGGAGGCCAGCACTACACCTACACCAATTGTAGCTCCTACACAAACAAAACCTGTTATTGTAGCACCTCTTACGATAAATACTGTTAAGCCATCAGCAGATGGGCGTAATGCTGCACTTGTATCGCAAGATGGTGTTAGCGGCGGCTGTAATGTACAAGTTGGTTTTAAAAGTAATACAAACTTTAGGGCCTGTATCGTTGAGTCAGGTAAAGGACTTAATATATTTTCACCCAGCTTTACATCATTTATAGATAAAAATATAAACGTGTGTGTTGGTACTCTTGGTACGGCCCCGACAGTGCAATACTATTACCATAATCAGCCAGTTAAACTTAGTGGTGCACTAATACAAACTACTACCAAAGCTGGTACAGAAGGTTTTTCTTCACTTGTAGCGTGTGGAAAGCTAGCTCAAGCACCACAGTTTGAACAAATAAAAATAACTACTCCGGATAAATCATTTATTACAAGTGTAACTATTAGCCAGAGTAATTAATCATTTTGTCTTATTACTACTGATCGAGTAGCGCATATAATGCAATACCTGTCGCTACAGATACATTGAGTGAGTTTTTAATACCGCGCATTGGGATTTCTACGGTGGAGCTACACAGTTTAAGTATTGAATTATCAAGCCCACTAGTTTCTGAGCCAAGAACAAGCACAATATTTTTTCTTATTGACTTAAATTGAAAAATGTTTTGAGTATTTGGTACTTTGTTCTCAAGAGCAATAATTTCAAAATCTAGCTTTTTATACTGATTAATTACATCAATTACTGAATCAAAGTGAGAGTATTTTACAGAATTCTCGGCATCGAGGGCTGTTTTGTGAATCATCTTGGTGTTATTAGCTATAATTTTTTCTGGCCGACGATCATTTGCTAGCCGAGGGTAGGGTGTTATGCCACAACATACTACTTCGCTGACTCCACTGGCATCAGCAGTGCGAAAAATAGAGCCGACGTTGTAGCAACTGCGTACATCACTCAGTATCAATACTAATTTAATTTCTTTCATTATATTAAGTATATAACATAATGTGTTGCTTTAAGAATAAACACACTTTTTTGGCAGCATATTAAATTGTGATACAATATCCATAACAATTAAAAAAGGGTGATATGGCAATCAAACAAAAACAACCACAATCTCGCGTCGCGGAATCTGGTATCAATAGTAAGTCAAAATTGTTTAAAGTCTAGAATACCAAGTCCATTAGAAGAATTATGAAGGACAATTTGTAATTGACTGTTACATCTGAAAAAGATACTATTGATAGTAGTTATGTTACCAACAATACCATTCCATCAAGACGGAGCTGCAAAAAAAACCACCAAGGTTTCGACAGACTCAATTTCTCGGTCAAGTAAATCTCATAAGCCAGAAAAAGCCAAGGCTGAACATACCGCTGCACCAGAGCGATTATCGTCTACTGCTCAAAAAAAAGCTAGTATAAACCCCTGGCAGGCTGTGATGCTTGTTGTAGCGGTTGCAGTACTCGGCATACTCATTATTCGCTTTAGTCGTGCTGCAGGCACTGAGCCGGTGAGTATTCCACTTAATCAAACAGATATTCAAAACTTTGTGGTTGCACAAACCCAAACTCAGCCTGTGAGTACACTTGATGTGAGTGGCTATGCTCAGTTTGCTTATACACCTCAGCAAGTAACTGCGCCAGTTACACAGGTAGCCTACTATCTAGATCAAAAACTCATAGAAACAGTTACTCAAAAACCGTATAATTTTATTCTCAATACGACTCGCATTAGTAACGGTGAGCATCAGCTTACGGCAGTAGCTTTTGATAATACAAATGCGCCTGTGGCGGCTACCAGTAAAACTCTAAATGTACAAAACTCTACCGGCATAATTCAGCAAGGCAAAAACCTTGTGACATATCCGTGGTACGCATTATTTAATCTATAGCTATGATCAAAAATACACACTTACCAAAAATACACAGAGCTGATCGCTACTCTTCTTTAAAGATTTTTGGCTTCAGTATTGCGGTTGGGCTTATTATGACCGTACCTTTTTGGCGCTACCAACTTGGTTGGTTGGTGTGCATAGTTTTATTACCATTCATATACTTACTACAGGTTCTTAATAGAACAGATCTAACTAAGCGTTCAAAGATAGGGTTTATATGGCTGAGTGGCTGGGTTTTTTTGCTTGGCGTTACTTTTTGGCTCATACAAACAGAGCCAGGCCGCTGGACGGGCTTGACGGGTTGGCTCTCTATTAGTAGTTTAGTGCTGACAAACATATTATTTTCAGGGTTTCTTTCACTGGGTTTTGTTTTTTTTGGAATAACCTGGGTATATCTCAAACCAGAGTTGTGGCAAAAACGCATATTTCTTGTTTTACCCGCTCTATGGGTGCTAGCTGAGTGGGCTCGGAGCTGGTTATTTTCTGTTATATCACTTGGCCCTAATACAACCATTGGGCCACACTGGAACTTTGGTGATTTGGGCTTTGCAGCTAGCGTAACGCCGCTAGTGTTCCTGGCTCGATTTATGGGGCTTTACGGCCTAGGCTTTGTGATCATTATGATTAATTTGTGTGTTTGGTGGCTTGTGCAGAGACGGTATAAATTACCAAGTGTTATTTTGGCCAGTATAATGGTAGTAAGTTTTTTGGGTTATATGGT
>JACDEK010000069.1 GCA_013816445.1 Candidatus Saccharimonadota bacterium | reverse complement strand
CTGCAGAATTTGATCGTACGCCCTTTCTGAAAGATGAAAGACCTCGACCAGTCATAGATACGACGCACGAGCCTATGGTGCGAGCCGAACCACAGAATATTGTTGAGCATGAAGCACCTATTGAAGAAGAATTGGCAGGTTTTGATCTAGACACTGAAGAACTTGAGCAAGAATCTCAAAAAATTCCTCTAGATAAGTCAGAGCCAATCGTAGAGACTGTTTCTTCACACTTTTCACTTGATGATGATGAGCTCGATAAACCAGCCTTTCTTCGTAAGGGTGAAAAGATTAGCGATCATTCTGATGACAATGATGATATGCCGTCATTTATTAAACGCAAACTTTAGGTAGAAAATGCATTGTCCGGCTTGTGGCTCAGAAGAAAATCGCGTCTTGGAGTCACGTGAGGTTGATGATGGATTGGCAATACGTAGGCGTCGCCATTGTCAAGCCTGTTCTACTCGGTTTACTACATATGAAAGAATTGAAATCATTCATTTAATGGTAGTGAAAAAAAATGGTAATCGAGAAAGCTACGAACGCGAGAAACTGGCTCGCGGTATATATAGGGCATTTGAAAAAAGACCAATACCTGTAGACCAGATAGAGTTATTAATTTCACGTATAGAGCAGCACATGCAATCAATTGGTGAAGCTGAACTATTGAGTTCACAGCTTGGAGAAATGGTGATGAATGAAATTATGCATATAGACCCTGTAGCATATGTTCGTTTTGCTAGTGTCTATAGAAGTTTTGCTGATATTCAGAGTTTTGAACGAGAGCTAACCCAGCTGAAGAAAAAACAAAAAGAATAATATTATTGTGCGTATAAATGTCTTAATGCTTTTATAAAGCTAAAATATATAAAATATATTTGTATAAATAGGTATACCTTGGTAAACTTGTGACATATGAAAGTTCTTGTATTTACTACCAGCGAAGAACCGATGGATGAAGTTCTCGATTTACTTTTAACACAGCTAACCGAGCGGCAAATTAGTTATCAGTTACTTGATGTTATAGATACTAATCACGATGCTCAAAAACAGCTATATGATATAGCGACTGTACCAGCAATAGTCGTGTGTCTTGATGACGGAACTGCCACAGAAGTGTGGCAAAACTACCTCCCGTCTGTTGATCAGGTAGTAGTTGCACTTGGTTTGAATGTTTAGTTGACTATCTCAACTAACTGCTTTGCTAGTTTGAATAGTCGAGTAAAATACCGTATACTATGAGTGTTGAAGTGCGTTGAAATAATAATATAAAAAGTATTTTTCCTTTGTTTGGAAAATGAGTGGCAATCAACCACGAAGCTGCAGAAAGAACATCCTTTATCTTTTCTGATAAAAGATCAGTAGAATCTGTCGTACTATCACTGACGTAATGAGTGTTAATTAAGCGCCACACCCTATGGAAGCAGGATGGTACCGCCCCAAATATTGGAGCTCCTGCAAATCTATAGGGTTTTTGTATAAATAAAGGACGAATTATATATGAAAAAGATTGCTCCCTATAGTGCTAAACAGGTCGAAGAAAAAATACTATCATATTGGCAGGATAATGGTATTTTTGAACGTTCACTCGAACAGACAAAAAACGGTAAGCCCTTTAGTTTTTATGATGGACCACCATTCGCAAATGGTTTACCGCATTTTGGTCACAGCCTTGTAACAAGTATCAAAGATAGTATTGGCCGTTTCCAGACAATGCGTGGGCGCTCAGTAGAAAGACAAAATGGTTGGGATTGCCATGGTTTGCCTGTTGAATTTGAAGTAGAAAAAAAGCTTGGCATATCTGGTAAAAAACAAATAACCGAACTTGGTATAGACGTATTTAATGCTGCATGTCGAGATTCTGTATTTACCTATAAGAAAGATTGGGAAGACTTTTTTGATCGTATTGGACGATGGACAGACAAAAAGAATGCTTATGCCACGATTGATACAAACTATACTGAGTCGGTTTGGTGGGTTTTTAGTCAAATTTATAATAAGGGGCTTATTTATAAGGGCTATAAAAGTATGCCATATTGTCCGCGCTGTACGACACCTCTGAGTAACTTTGAGGTGAATGAGGGCTATAAAGATAATGTAACAGATCCAAGTGTCTACGTGAAATTTAAATTATCTCAAAGTGATGAGTATTTGCTAGCCTGGACAACTACACCTTGGAGTTTACCAGGAAATACAGCTCTTGCAGTAAAGCCAGACGCCCAGTATGTACGGGTTGAGTTGAAAGATGATAGCGGTAATTCAGAAATTTTTATCTTGGCTGAAAAAAGATTAGAGAATTTGAACGCAGAAACCTTTGAAGTACTTGAAAGAATATTAGGGAAAGATTTGGTTGGTTTAGAGTATGAGCCGTTATTTGCCATTAATAATCTTGAACAGAATGATAATCTCTATAAAATATGGCCAGCTGAATTTGTGAGTATTGATGACGGAACCGGAGTTTTACATGTAGCTCCAGCTTTTGGTGAAGATGACTTAGCTTTAGCACAAGAGCATAGTATTCCTGTATTGCATACTGTTGACACAGCAGGAAAAATTAAAATAGACCTAGGCTTAGAAGGTTTTGAAGGAAAGTTTTTTAAGGGAGCTGATAAACTGATTATTGAGCAACTTACAAAAGAAGGCGTTATCTACTCAGCAGAAACTTTCGAGCATACCTATCCATTTTGTTATCGTTGTGATACGCCACTATTGTATTATGCAATTGACACTTGGTTTGTGGCGGTATCAACTATCAAAAACCAGTTACAAGATAGTGCTAAAGATATTACCTGGTCCCCAGACCATATTAATACCGGCCGTTTTGGTAAGTGGCTTGAAGGAGCACGTGATTGGGCAATTAGCCGAAACCGCTATTGGGGAGCTCCAGTACCTATTTGGGTGAATGATGAAGATGATACCGATATTATTGTGATCGAGAGCGTTGAGCGGCTCAGAGAACTTGCAGAAGGTACACCTGACCTTAGTGATTTGCATCGACCATTTATTGATAATGTAGTAATAAAAAAAGACGGAAAAACTTACCATCGAATAGAAGAGGTAATTGATTGTTGGTTTGAATCTGGCTCAATGCCATATGCTCAAAAACATTTTCCATTTGAAAATGAGAAACAGTTTGCAGATAGTTTTCCAGCAGACTACATTGGTGAAGGGCTAGATCAAACTAGATTATGGTTTTATGTACTACATGTTATTGCAACAATCTTGTTTGAAAAGCCTGCGTATAAGCAGGTGCTGGTAAACGGCATGATCATGGCTGCAGATGGCCGTAAGCTCAGTAAGAGTCTCAAAAACTATCCACCACTTGACGATGTTTTTGCAAATGAAGGTGCTGACAGCCTACGATTCTATTTACTTTCTAGTACCCCAGCTGTTAGTGCTGACTATATGCGTTTTGACCGCGATGCCCTGAAGGATATTAATCGTAATGTATTTATGACTCTCGGAAACAGCGTATCATTTTTGTCAATGTATGCTGAAATTGATAACTGGAAACCAACTAGCCTTGAAAGACCAGAAGGTTTAAAAAATCCTTTAGATACCTGGCTGAGTGAGCGAGTCGCATTGACTGTAAAAACAACCACAGAAGCACTGGATAAATTTGAATTAGCAAAAGCAAGTTGGCCAGTGTATGAGCTAATAGAGGAGCTCTCTAACTGGTATATTCGTCGAAGTCGACGACGATTCTGGAAAAGCGAAGATGACAGCGACAAGCTTGATGCATATAAAACCCTGCATTGGTCATTAATAACTATTTGCCAACTTCTTGCACCCTTTGCACCCTTTGCCAGTGACTACTTTTATCAGCACCTAACAGAAGATATTGTAAAGGCACCTGACTCTGTACATTTGAGTCTGTGGCCTGAGGTACTACCAAGCAATCAGGTCATATTGGATTCCATGCAAATAGTTCGTCAGCTAGTAAATGATGGTTTGGCCGCGCGAGCTCAAGCTGGTATAAAAGTACGTCAACCACTGGCAAAAGCAACTATTGGTAGTACTATTGAATTGAGCAGAGACCTGCAGTTAATAATTTCAGAAGAATTGAATACGAAAAAGATTGTTGTAAAAAAAGCAGATACGGCAAGTGTAGTATTGGATACTAAAATTACTCAAGAATTAAAGAATGAGGGTGTGGCTAGAGATATTGTACGCAATATTCAGCAGGCCAGAAAAGACGCTGGTCTAGATGTAGAAAATTACATAAACTTAGTTTTAATGACTGATAGTATTGACATTCAAAATGCGATTAAACAATGTAAAAAAATTATCCAAAATGAGGTACTAGCTACAACACTAAAAATTAACTTTGAACAATTTGATTATACTAAGAGTACTTCTATAGAAAATTCAGAGCTTACTATATCACTCCAAAAGGCAAGTGGTGCAGAATAAAACATTCTTACATTTTAAGCGTTTTGATATAGTTTTACTTGCTGCTGTTGGATTACTAATTGCTATGGGTTTATTAGTACTATATTCTTCAGGCATTCGTCAGGGCTTAACGGCGACACAATTAGATACCAGTAAACAGATTATATATGTC
>JACDEK010000068.1 GCA_013816445.1 Candidatus Saccharimonadota bacterium | reverse complement strand
CCGTCACCCCAGACCTCGAAATCACCTAAGTAATGTTGATTTTCACTTTCATCTTGACCAAATAGAATGCGTCTTGATACAGGATGAGCCGGGTGGAGTTCTTTATCTAGATACTCTCGGATTGGTAGAACTGCATCTGTGGTGTAGCGTGTTGTGAGTGCGCTTATTGTGTCCATGTGCTCTTTTAGTAATGATTTCACTGTCATCTCCTTTAGTGGTACAAGGTCGGGATTATTATATCTTAAGTTAATGATTTAATAAATCATAAGAATTTTCTTGTGATATGATAAAATAATGAAAGAATCTGCGATTATTATTGGTGGTGGTGTAGGTGGGCTGTGTACGGCAGCTCGCTTACTCAAGGAAGGGTATGCAGTTACTGTATATGAAAAAGAAGATAAAATAGGCGGACGGGCTCACCGCTTAGAGCAAGACGGTTATGTTTTTGACACCGGCCCTACATTACTGATGATGACAGATGTCTTGTACGATACTTTTACGTTTTGCGGAAAAAACCTTGATGACTACATTGATCTTATTCAGCTAGAGCCGAACTACCAAGTGGCTTTTGCGGATAAATCAAAAATTACTGTTAGTAGTAATCTGCCAAAATTTCAGGCCGAGCTGGCGCGATTTGACCCCAATGCCCCCGAGCAGTTTTATCGATTTTTTGCAGATGTGTCAGAGATGTATAGAATATCACGAAACGATTTTATTGATAAAAATTTTAATCAAATCACAGATTTTATCAATGTGCGCTCAGGTGCAAAATTATTACAAAAAAGAGGACTGAGTAAGCTCTATACGTTTGTGAGCCGATACTTTCAAGACGAACGTTTATGTCAGCTATTTAGTTTTCAGAGTATGTATTTGGGTGTGAGCCCACATGAAGCGCCGGCAATATATAGTATGGTGAGCTATATGGAGACTGGCTTAGGTATCTGGTATCCCAAAGGGGGGATGTATAGCCTGAGTCTAGCTTTGCAAAAACTCGTAAAAGACCTTGGCGGAACTATCAAAGTAAACTCACCGGTTAAGCAAATTTTGATTGAAAACAAGCAAGCTATTGGTATAGAGCTTGAGTATAAAAAAGAAGTTCGGGCAGATATAGTTATAGCTAATGCAGACCTAGTGTATACCTATAAAAACTTAATTGCACAAGAACAGCGTCCAAAAATGCCAGATACTAAGCTAGATTCATTCAATCAAGCAAGCTCGGCTTTATTATTTTACTGGGGTGTTGATGATGAATGTGCTGATATGCTTCATCATAATGTGTATCTGTGCAAAGATTTTAAAGCTAACCTCGATCAAATATTTCATGAAAAAATCCTACCAACAGATCCGTCCTTCTACACGTATATTCCAACAAAAACTGATCCTAAGCTTGCTCCTAATGGCAAAAATGTCTTTTATGTACTAGTACCTGTTCCAAACCTAAAAGGTAAAAATGATTGGAAAAAAGGCATTACAAAAATTCGCTCGCAAGTACTGTCACGGCTGAAAACAGAGTTCGGCTTAGATATAGAGAGTAAAATTCAAACCGAGCGAGTGTTTACTCCTCAAGATTTTGAAACTAAATTTAACCTCACATCAGGGTCAGCTTTTGGCTTGAGTCATCATTTTTTTCAATCAGGCTATTTTAGACCTCATAATTATAGTAAAGATATAAGTAGTCTTTACTTTGTGGGTGCCAGTACGTATCCAGGCGGGGGGATCCCGATGGTCACATTGAGCGCTAAGCTTGTAGTAGAACGCATAATAGGCAATAATTAACTTTAATTGCTATGAACTATCAAGACCTCACTAGCTACATTCTAGATATAAAAAAACAGATTGACTCTGAGCTGTCGTATTTTTACGATCAAAGAATAGCCGATGCTGCCTTGCTAAGTAGTGAGTATAAAAAGCTCGTTAGTGATACTGCAAAACAGACTTTGCGTGGAGGCAAACGTTTACGCCCGGCTTTAGCCGTACTTGGTTATAGAATAGCAGGAGGCACAGATGACGTTAAGATCATTAAAGCCGCCGCAGCCTTAGAAATATTTCATAACTATCTTTTGATTCATGATGATATTATGGATAGAGATGACCGTCGTCATGGCGGGGCAAATATATCGGGATTATATAAGAAAAGACTTGCCAAAAGTTTGAGCGAGCCAGAGGCTCAGCACGTAGCTGATAGCTTTTCTATTCTAGCTGGAGATATTAATTGTGGCTTGAGCTACGAGGCACTTTTGGCTGCGGGTTTTTCTAACGACCTAACTTTACAGGCAACCGCTCGGCTTAATAAAGCAGTTTTTGAAGTCGCTGCTGGGCAGCACCTTGACGTCTTGGGTAGTTATGCAAAAAAACTCAGTCTGCAAAACATTATTGCAATTAGTCAGCACAAAACCGCTGATTACTCGGTGATTATGCCCTTGCAGTTTGGTGCAATCTTAGCTGGGGTAAAGAACGGATTGTTAGAAAGCATGAGTAATTATGGCCAGCCTCTCGGTATTGGATTTCAGCTTACTGATGATGTACTGGGAATGTTTGGTAATCAAAAAAATACTGGCAAGCCAATTCTATCAGATCTGCATGAAGGCAAACAAACCGTACTTATGCACTATGGCATTCAGTTAGCATCACCCAAGCAAAAGAAAACTCTTTCTTACATTGTTGGTAATCCGCGCGCCAACTTAGCCGATCTAAAAGTAGCAAGACAAATTCTAGAAGAAAATGGTGCAAAAGCCAAAACACTTATTATTGCTCAACAGTATTCAAAAAAAGCTATCAGCTTCGTTCCTGCTATTACTAAAGAAGAGCAACTACAAAAACTCTTAATTGATTTTGCAGATTATTGTGTTGCACGCTCAAGCTAATCATAAGGGTAGAATGAATAACTCAGAACTGTATACAAAAACTTCTCAACAAATAAATAAGCTGATTACTCAGCAGTACTCAACTTCTTTTTCAACTGCTATGCGCTTACTTGATGAGCCAGACCGCACCCATTTGTATAATATATATGGTTTTGTTCGAGTTGCTGATGAACTGGTAGATACTTTGCGCCCTAATAACTCAGCTATTCTACTAAAAGATTTTGAAGCAGATACTTTTGAGACGATACGCTCTCAAATTAGCCTGAACCCCGTTATTCACGCTTTTGCAATTACAGTCAATACTTGCAATATTTCTTTAGATTTAATAAAAGCATTCTTTGTAAGTATGCATATGGATCTTAGTAAAAAAAAGTATTCAGATAGTCAGTATCAGGCCTATATCTATGGTTCGGCTGAAGCTGTTGGGCTGATGTGCTTATGCGTATTTACAGAAGGAAAAATAAGTTCTTACAAAAAATATACGCCTGCTGCCCAAGCTCTTGGGTCGGCGTTTCAAAAAGTAAACTTTTTACGTGACTTGCGGGCCGATAACTCAGATTTGGGTAGGGTGTATTTTCCAGGGGTTGATTTTGCACATTTTAATGACAAACAGAAAAACACCATCATTCAAGACATTAGTAGTGATTTTAAGCAAGCAAAAATAATGATTCATCAATTGCCAATTGCTAGTCGCTATGGGGTTTTGCTTGCCTATTTGTATTATATGGCCTTGCTGCATAAGCTCACCAAGACAGCTACCAACAGATTGAAACAAGATAGAATTCGTGTGTTGTCACCTCACAAGCTAGCTCTCTACATATTGGTAGTGATACGCAAATTCTTTAGAATCTAAGTTCTTACGGTATAATAGACGATAGAACAAAGCTTATATGGCACAAAACCCCCACAAACATATTACTGTCGACGGTGTTCGATATAATCTCGAAGACGGTCGAGCTGTTGCTATGACTGCAAAATCTCAAGCACCTGCAGGGGGTCGCTCTAGCTTACTTGATTTGCGCACACCTGTAGAAAAGCATAATGTAGAAAAAATATCTGCACTACAACAGCACCTACCAAGTCCACATCAGATTCAACCCAAACCAGCCCAGACTGCACAATCAAAAAGAATCAAAACAAAGCCTGTGCAGGCAGTTAAGAAAGATACAGTTGATGCTTCTCAGCCAGCTACCTTAAAAGAAGAAAAGATAGATTTTTTTAGTTTTGTTTTTCTTCATAGTCTCTGGCCCAAAATTAATGTTAGTTTGTTGCAGTTGAGTTTACTAAGAACAATATGTAGCCCCCAGACGTGGCTATTACTCACACTGCCACTAATTTTGTTACAAATTAGGGTGCTCAAACATCTAACACTTAATGAATCTTTAGTATATACAAAAAACTTTATTGCACCAGACCATTATCAGGCTATCACATGGGCTATCGGTGTTGCCTTGGTGGCATTTATGGTTGGTGTTATAATACGCTCGAGTATATCTGCTAGTGGGCTTTACGTGCGGTTACGTGAGTTCGATTCTCGGCCAGTTGGTATTTTGCGGGCGTTACGATCAGCATCCCACACAATATTTCGCCAATCACTCAACTTTATTTTGCACTTTATCATTATAATTTTAGTCAGTATTGCATTTGGGTTATTGGCTAGTCATATTTTGTCTAGCTCTAATGCTTGGTTGGTCACTAGTCGGTATCAGCTAGTTTTTGCTCTGGCTTT
>JACDEK010000067.1 GCA_013816445.1 Candidatus Saccharimonadota bacterium | reverse complement strand
TGGGCGACCTAGGTGGGTGGTCTTAAGTCTGCTGTTTTCTAAAATAAGTCTTTTATATCAACTTTTAAAGCTTTAGCAATTCTAAATATATTTCCAATACTTGGATTTCGAACTCCCTGTTCGATAAACCCAATATAAGTTCGGCGAACTCCAACCATATCAGCGAGCTTTTCTTGGCTAACCTTACGGTCTTTACGTAGTTGAGCAATCTGTATACCCAGCTGTCTTACGAACTCTTGTTCTTTAATCATACTAACAGTTTGTAGAATATTACCTATTGCATCTACAGACAGCTTGTAGCATAATCTAGCTATATTAGGTAAAGAGAGTCTAGTAATCTTTATCAGGAAAGGCGAGGTATGACAGAGACAGATAAGAATCACGATGGCTGGGTGGTCTTTGGATTTATTGCTGTAATCGTTCTAATTGTAGGAGGACTCATTTTTTGGGGATACCAGAGCACTAAACCGCTCGGTGAAAGAGAGAACAATACAAGCTCTTGTGATAATCCTCAGATAAAAGGCAACATAAGCAAGTCGGGAGAAAAGATTTATCACAATCCAGACGATGAGTATTATTCTCGTACTCAAATTGACGAAAGTGCTGGAGAACGTATATTTTGTACCGAGCAAGAAGCTAAAGACGCTGGCTGGCGGCATTCAAAGGTATAGCCATGAAAGACAAAGTTACAAAAAAATCTCACAAAGTTCTGCTTCGAGTCGGAATAATAGTTGGGATACTCGCTCTATTAGTCCTAGTTAGCGCTCTATCCTTCTTTGCTGTAAAAAAATACAATCCCAAACTGGCAAATAGAATAAATGCAGACTATCGAACCGTGCTTTTTAAAGCTGAATACGTACTCAATATTAAGCACACTCATCAGGTAGTAACGACTGAAGCTGTACCTTATCAAAGCCATACAGAGTTCGATAGTGGTGAATACATTGATTACTCTGGTGTAAGCGCTGGGTTTGATGGAGTAAGAAAGAAAACTTTTAATGTTACATATAGGGGTGATAAAGAAATTAGCAGACAGGAAATAGCAAATACAATAACTGTTGAGCCAATCGACAAGATTGTCACTCTGGGTACAAAAAAGCACCCAGTTTATACCTATAGCGATCCAGAACCTTTCTATACCCCAGACTTTTCTACCTATCAGAATACTGATGGCTATACGGTACCTCGACCAACCTACGCACCAATTCCGTCGACTACTCCTACAGCACAATGTTACGACTATTCATATAGTTATTCACTAAACGCTAGCGGTACTTGTTCTGGGCATGGTGGTGTGATGTTATGGTACTAATAACTAAACAGCTTCTTAGTATTAAAGAAGTGTAAGTTCCATTTGTACTAGGCAGAGTAAGCTAAACCAGTACTATCAGGTAGAAGCTGTTTCCATCTGTTTAGTTCAGATAAGATAACGTTCCAATTCGAATGTACTAGGTCTACCAAGTTAGACTTTAAAGACACAGAGGTGTCTTTTTTGTTTGGTATGTATCTGTACATCGGACTTATATTCGTGGTTCCAAACTCTCTAGTCTTAGAATCATATACCAGCCCATCTGGAAACATCATTTTTTGGAACCTCTGTTGTATATCAAACTCTGAAACTACCCATTGTTTGTCGACTTGCTCCATAAAGTTAATAGCAGACTCAATATCTGCCTCACGCACGCTTTGTTGTTCTTCAAGTTCTTTTAGTAATGATGATTGTTCTAGTTTTCTTTTATCCAAATCGTCTATTAATTCTGATTTATCATTTGTTGTAATTTTATCTTCTACAAACTTTCTAATTGTGCTAGCTCTTGTTTCAGAGATATTATTTAATTCGTTTCGTAAGTTTGATACTTTTTTGTTTAGGCCACTAAGTTCGTGATTAGCTTCTTTTATTAGTATTGATTTATAAAGCTTTAATATGCCATCTGTAGGCTTTACTTGCTTTAGAAGCTTAATGTAGTCTTCTTCTGCTACTTTAGCTCCTATAGAGCTTGTTTTGCCCTTGCACGTCGCTCTAGAGCAATGATAACGTGGAGAATGTCCGCCACTGCCAGTCTTTGGTGCTGATGCGTACATTGGCTTGTTGCAGTTAGAGCAAAGTAGCAAGCCTTTTAACGAGTAATCTAAATTTGCCTTAAGATGAGCTTGCCCTTTGTGACTGTTGCGTGAATATAGCAAAGCCTGATTCTGTTCGTAAGTAGTCTTAGAGATTAGGGGCGGGTGTTTGCCCTCTACTAATTCATAGTTTGTAAATTTGTCGTGAATATAGCCTGCGTGCTCTGCGGATTTTAGAAGCCTATTTATAGAGTCCTCACTTAACTTATTGCCATTTCTGCTTCGTAAACCACTTTCAATTGCGAACCTAGTTAAAGCTGCCTTGGTAATATCGCCTTCACTAAATCGTTCAAGTATTAACTTAACTTTATCCGCTAAAGCATTTGGTTGCATTGAAGGCCGTAATTTACCACTAGCGTTAGGTATTTTAACAGAATCATACCCGAGCACTGGTGGATGTTGCCAATAGCCCTGTTCTGCTAATGCAGTCATATTATCGACAGTAGATTCTGCCTTGCCATCGTTATCGAGCTGACCAAGTATTACGAATAAGTTCTCCATAAATCGACCCATCTTGGTGTCGTCAACAGGTTCCGTGGCGGAACGGACAGTAATCCCTCTAGATTTCAGCACTAACTTAACATTATTTACGTATGAATCTAAATCTCTAGAGGCTCTATTCATCTTATATACAATAACGTAATCAATTTTATTAACGTGTTTTAGTGCAAAAGCTAATAAGTTTTGAAGTTGTTCACGGTCTGTATTTTTTCCAGATTTCGCCTCATCATAAAACCATTCAGCAACCTCAATATTGTTTGCATCTGCATACTGTTGAATTTTCTCTTTTTGAGTGTCAGGACTTTCGTTGTCTACCTGTCTCAAACTAGAGATTCTAACGTATGCCACTGCACGTTTGGTATTATTTTCCATCATTTTTACCTAAAGCTTTCTTGGAACTATTATAACGCAAGTATTGTTTTGCTACTAGGGTAAGTGTAAATATTAAATCTTTTATTTGGTCATCACTCATTGACAGAGCCTCTTTACCTAAGAGCTTACGTGCTGACGTAATACTTACTACTTGATTAATTTTATCCACTAGAGCCAACCGAACCAAGTTCTTTAGATGGAGCCATCATTTCCTTGCGAGCCAGAAAATTAAACAACTTGCCAGGGTCATCTCCTTTTTCGAGCGCTGTAGTAACTAGGTTCTCAATCCTGGCTTCAGGAAGCCTGTAAGCAACTTTTAGATAAAATTCACGGCTACCAGGCGCATTAAACCGCTCTACCAGTCGTCTGGCGATGTCTTCTACTTGTAAATGGTGATTAATAGAATCAATGTCATTGTTCTTTGTCATTGAAGATTTAAGTTTAAATCTTTCATTGTCATTGATGCTATTTCTTATTAAGTCCATTGCCCAATTATTGCGTCTATCGCAAAAGTGCGCATCAACGCTTAAAACTGGGTTTTAGATGCTCATTTTTTGTATTTATAGATTCTAGCAGATATTTCGGGTGCTGACAGGTCTGTGCCGTCTTCTAGCTGCTTTGGTGTAACGCCCTTAAGGCGTTTACGATATAACTTTTCGTTTTCTTTTAAATTGGGCTTGTTCCGAATTCTTTTCGCCTTACCATCGAAATGCATTTCGATTAGCGGTTCTAGGTCACTTTTCCAGTAGAGGTCGATATAGTCTAATAACTCTTGTTTTGTAGTTGGAGCATGTATTAGCAGGTAGAGTTCTTTACTCTTAATTATGTCGTCGGCGACTAGTACTTTTTCTAGGTGAGGAAGTTTTGAGAGTGCTACGATTTTTAGCTTTTCCGAAACAAGCATATATGGCTCAATTATTTTGTCTGGGTCTTTCTTTCGTGTATTGATATAGTGCTTTACATAAGTAATTGCGTAGATGGGGAATTCGTATTTTTTGATTAGTTCAGATGGCGAGAGTTGTTTCTGGTCTACTTTCTTCAAGTCATCTTGAAATTGTTTTTGCATAAAAAGCTGGTCTAGGCTTTTAATCGACCTAGATTTCCAGCTTGGTAGTTTTTCGCCCATTATTACCTAGCTTCCCATTCTTAAAATAATCTTTGTAGGAGGCAAATCTGCGTCATCTCTAGGAGCAGGCTTAAGGTCGCCAAGCTGCTGAAAGAGGAGCCTAGCGGCCTGTACGTCGCCCTCAAGAGCTTTTTTGTATAGGGCTTCGTAAACATTGGAGAGTTTTAGTTTGTACTGTTTTTGGCGAAGTTCCTGCACTCTTTGCCAGAAGGAAGGTATTGATTGTTGCCAATTGTACAGACTTTTCCTACTCACGCCCAAATCTGACGCAAATTGCTCGTGGCTAAGCCGTTTGCCATCTATATAGCCCCCATTCGACACAAAATGTAGGTATTCTGCTTGTTGAGGTGTAATTTCTGTGTAAGTTTGTATAGCCATAATACTCTAATTATACCTTATAAGAGAGAATCTACCCGTTTTATGGGCGACCTAGGTGGGTGGTCTTAAGTCTGCTGTTTTCTAAAATAAGTCTTTTATATCAACTTTTAAAGCTTTAGCAATTCTAAATATATTTCCAATACTTGGATTTCGAACTCCCTGTTCGATAA
>JACDEK010000066.1 GCA_013816445.1 Candidatus Saccharimonadota bacterium | reverse complement strand
GTGTGGAACACTGCCCAGTATAATGACTACCTTTTTGAGCTCGCATCGGCCCAAAAATATTTTCAGAGCCAAAACCAAGACTTTTCTTCTCCAGAAGGTCAAAAGCAACTTAATCAATTTAAGCAAGATCTGATTGTACAGTTAGAAAATAACTTGATTGTACAGCAAAAGGCTGCTAAATATGGAGTAACGGTTTCTGGTAAGGAAGTTGACGATAAGTTCAATCAACTTGTAAAAGATGCTGGTGGTTTAGATCAAGTGAAACGCACTTTAGATAAGCTCTATGGTTGGTCTGTCGATGACTTCAAATCTAAGATTAAGCAACAGCTTGTTCAGCAAAAATTAAGTGATAAGATTCTCGCTGACCCAGCCCTAACGGCTCCAGCACAAAAACAAGCTCAAGATATTCTTGCTCAGATTAGTGCCGGTGCAGACTTTGCTGCGCTTGCAAAACAATATAGTACTGATGGCAGCGCCTCAAACGGTGGTGATCTAGGGTTCTTTGGAAAGGGCCAGTTGGTGCCAGAATTTGAAGCTGCTGCTTATGCGCTTCAGCCAGGACAAGTGAGTGGAGTAGTAAAAACTCAGTATGGTTATCACATCATTAAGGTTACTGAACGCAAAGATGATCAAGTGCGTGCTTCTCACATCTTAATTAAAGGCCCAGATTTTGAAAGCTGGATGCGTGACCAACGTAATGCTGCTAAGATTGTTCAGTACTTCTACCCAAACTAAAACGAAACCAAGTTGAATTATAGAGAGTTGGTTGGCTTGTTGATACAGATTTTACAAGCCAATCGGCTATAGTTATTGATAATTTAGCTAAAATTTGCTACCATTATCAGGTCGAACTTAATCTAGGTAGTATCGATAGTAATCTTTGGGCTTGTGGTGTAGTGGCCTAACACGCCTCCCTGTCACGGAGGAGATCGCCGGTTCAAATCCGGTCAGGCCCGCCAGAAAAGTACGTCACAATGAGTGGCGTTTTTTTCTGGAAAAAAGTTACTAAAAAAGCACAAGAATAATGTTGACTTATGCTTATTATTTTGTTACTATAGTATGGTCTTATTTTTGAGGGTGGAGTATACCTTATAAAAAGATATAAACGCTCTGACAATTAGTCAGTTTTCTAGATTTTTCGAATATATTTCGAGATGAATCAGGGCTTTTTTGGAGGGTGTTTATATTTTTTTATTACCAAAATAGACTATATAAAACAAAAAACACAAACAAAAGGAAAAAATAATGAGTACAACTATGCTTACATATTATCAAGTCACTAGACCACGCAAGGTTAAAGTGAGGGTGGTTCAGGCACATCATCATGTGCCGTATTTGGGTAGCGAAAATGTCATAGACATTCGTGCAATTGCTAAGAAAGAAAAAAGTCGTTTTGGTAGTACATTTTTTCTCAGTCCTAACGAAAAACAAATTACCGAGTACGAGTCTTGGAAAAAACTTTCAAAACGACTCAAGAAACGTATTATCTAGCCAGATATATCTATCTACTATGGTAAAATATGAGCTATCACTTGAGGGTAGCTCATATTTTTAGTTCTGCGGGTATAGTACAGCGGTAGTATGCGACCTTCCCAAGGTTGAGACACGGGTTCGACTCCCGTTACCCGCTCCAAGCCACCTTAGCTCAGTTGGTAGAGCGATGCTTTCGTAAAGCATAGGTCGCCGGTTCGATCCCGGCAGGTGGCTCCAGTTAGAATATTCTATAAAACATTACCATACTGAATAAAAACCAGATAAAAAAGCGTATAATACAATAGCAACAATATGAGTACAATCGCTAAAATCAAGAAAGAGTTAACCAGCCAGAAATTTTTTAAAGACGGCTGGTTCCTTGGCTTACTTACTCTTATTGTATTCGGTAATATATTTATTGTTGGTTGGTCTTTGACACACATTCGTTTTACCTCTATTGAGCTGCCGGTTCGTTTTACTTCACTATCTAATTTTGATCAGCTTGGAGCATGGTATAGGTTGTACGAGATAGCAGCAATATCTATCTTCATAACAATTATAAATATCTTTCTAGCAGTATTACTCTATAGAAAAAATCGTATATTAAGTATTTTTCTAACCATTACAACTCTAATGGTAGTGATTCTCGCAACAGCAATCTTACTTGGATTTACGGTAATCAAATATGGCACAAATTAGTAGTACAAAACTCCAAAAGCCCATTCGATTTGCTGATACACGGGTTTTTTATCGAATTTTCGAAATTATCCCCGGCCTAGTTACCTGGATGTTTTTATTAAGTCCAATTGTTTTAAGTCTTTTTTGGCCAATTGGAGTGGCATATTTTATTATTGCTTTTGATTTATTCTGGCTCGCTAAATCTATTAGAATGAGTTTTTCATTATTAGCAGGCTACAGGCGAACACGTGAAGCCGAAAGAACCGATTGGAACGTGCGTCTTCAGGAGTTGTCAGATATCGATAATTCTCTCAAGCATGCCTATCAAAGACTGCAGAGTGCAAAAGAGCGCAAAGCTCATACTTCACATATCAAGAACTTAACATCAGAAGTACAACGACTAGAGCTCTTAAGTAAGCACCAGAAGACTATTTTAGATCCTGCTCGAGTATGGCAATGTATGATTATGCCGGTATATAATGAATCAGTTGACATAGTTGAGCCATCTATTGAGGCAATTCTCAACTCTGAATTTGATGCCAAGAAAATACTGTTTGTTTTAACTTACGAACAAAGGGGTGGTGAGGCTGCGAAAAAAACTGCCTTAGCTCTAGAGAAAAAGTTTGCAAGTCAGTTTGGTGTGTATAGAACTTATGAGCATCCCGACGGCATTGAAGGAGAAATAAAAGGAAAAGGCCCAAATATATCTTTTGCAGGTAAAAAAATTCTTAAAGATATTTTAAAAATGGGCATTTCAATAAGTGATGTTATTGTTACTACATTAGACTGTGACAATAAGGTGCATATACAATATCTGAGTCGTTTAAGTTATGCTTTCTGTATTAGCACTAACAGAAAACATACGTCATTTCAGCCATTGACTTTATACTTTAATAACCTATGGGATGTACCAGCTCCAATGCGCGTTATTGCTACCGGTAACTCTTTTTGGGTTATGATTGAGAGTGTTAGACAAGGTCGCTTACGAAATTTTGCCTCACACGCTCAGCCACTTGAGGCGCTTGTTGAAACAGATTTTTGGTCACTAACGAGCCCTGTAGAAGACGGTCATCAGTTCTATAGAAGCTTCTTTGCTTTTAATGGTGATTATCTTGTAGAACCACTTTTTTTGCCTATTTATCAAGATGCTGTGCTGGCTAGCAAATATCATCGCACGTTTATTGCTCAGTTTAAGCAATTACAAAGATGGGCCTATGGAGTGAGTGATTTTCCTTATGTTGTTCAGAACTCTGTGAAGAATACTGAGATTCCTTGGAGTAGTAAGCTTTTGCAAATAGGAAGGTTGTTTGAAGGACATTTTTCTTGGGCAACAGCACCACTTATTTTAACCTTTGCAGCCTGGACACCGTTGTATCTCAATACTGCATACAACAAGCAAGCCATAGCTCATCAGTTGCCAATTGTAGCCTCTAATATATTAACTCTGGCAACTATTGGCTTATTTTCAACTATTTGGATAAGCTTTATTATGATGCCAAAGCGCCCGGCTCGCCACAAGCCATACAAGGTGATATTTATGATTTTACAGTGGGTCTTGGTTCCAATAACAGCTATTGTATTTGGTGCTTTTGCAGCTATTAGTGCTCAAACTCGCCTGATGTTTGGCCGGTATCTTGGTTTTTATGTAACCGAGAAAGCAGTTAAGAAGTGATTTATTTCGTAGCCCTAGTCGCTACCTTTGCTCTCACTGTACTACTCGTACCACTCATCAAGAAGGTTGCTTTTCGAGTTGGGGCTGTAGATTTACCCCAAAAGAATAGTCGTAAAATTCACACAAAAGCTATGGCCCGAGGCGGCGGCATTGCGATATATATAGCTTTTGTTATTACGACCTTTGTTCTTGTACCTTCACATAGTCCTGAGTACTGGGGTTTATTATTTGCGGCTACGGCAGTACTAATTGTTGGTTTTATTGATGATATGCAAAGCCTCAACCCTTGGGTGAAATTATTAGTGCAGGTGATAGCTGCAGTTGTGGCATTTAGTTTCTTTGGCATCAGAATAGAGGCAGTGACAAGCCCAATTGGTCAAAGCTTAGTTTTTACTGATCCAAATTTTAGCTTCACTTTGGCAAATCATCTGGTATCAATAAACTTAATTGCCTTATTACTAACAACCGTTTGGTTGGTGGGCATGACTAATACCATGAATTTTGTAGATGGCATTGATGGTTTATCTGGCGGAATTGCCGCAATAGCCGCAATAATTATGTTTTTTTTTAGCCCTAAGCCCTGGAGTTAATCAAATACAGACGGCAGTTGTTTCGATTGCATTAGCTGGGGGGTGTATTGGGTATTTGGTGTATAATTTTCACCCAGCAAAAATATTTAATGGTGACTCTGGTGCATATTTTCTTGGTATGACACTGGGTATTATCGCAATATTTTCTGGTGGTAAGCTGGCTACTGCCGCCTTGGTTTTGGGAGTACCTATTATTGATGCACTCTGGGCAGCCTTACGGCGCATTCTAGCCGGTCGATCACCATTCTCTGCAGATAGAGGGCATTTACACT
>JACDEK010000065.1 GCA_013816445.1 Candidatus Saccharimonadota bacterium | reverse complement strand
TTGTAAACCTTTAGCTCCCACTGCGCCAGCAGAGCCCGGTACTGATGAATTCAGGTTCTGAGTAATCCGCTGTAAGGTTTGCTCAGTAGTTGTAATGAATTGTTGGATAGGTGTTGAGAGATTTGTAAAGGTAACTGTTCCTTCGGCTATTTGCATACCTGTAATACTTCTATCTGCAATAGGGGTTTTATTACCCACTAAGCTACTCTCTGAGCCGGGGCACCATCGGTCGTTTAAGCCAAGTACACGTATATACCATATGTCTGTACAGAGGCCACGAAGAATAAGAATGATTATGACGAAAAATACAACAAGGCTAGCTAAAAACCAGATGGCCCAATGGGACTTATTGGTTTCTTCTGTATTATCTACTTCTCTATGATCTGTAGAATCATTCATATAAAACCTTTCGTTCCACTAAAATATTACACAACCCAAAAACCAGTTATACTTAGTATACCAAGCATAACTGGTTTAATACAGCTGCGTCACTCTATTTTGTATTATTCATTTTCAGCAAGAGCAGTTTTAGTTTGTTTTTTTGGAGCTACCTTGTCAACTTTTTCAAATAATTTAGTGAACTCTTTACCTTCTAGAGTTTCTTTCTCCATCAGAGTTTTAGCAATTAAGTCTAGCATTCTACGATTTTTGGTAATAGTTTTCTTAGCTGTTTCACTCGCTTCTTGTATAAGCACTTTTACTTCTGCATCAATCTTAGCAGCAACTTCTTCTGAGTAGTTACGGCTTTCACCCATTGATTTACCTAAGAACATTGAGCCTTCTGAATCACCAAATACTTGGTTTGAGAGCTTAGGGCTCATGCCGTAGTCAATAATCATACTGCGCGCCAAGCCATTAGCGTGTTTTAAGTCACTTGAAGCTCCGGTAGTAATATCACCAAAAACAAGTTGCTCAGCTGTACGCCCACCAAGTGCCATTGCCATATCGTCTTTAAAGTCAGCTACAGAATGCAAATGCTTGTCTTCTTCTGGTAAGCTCCATGTAACACCCCCAGCAGAACCACGCGACACTATTGAAACCTTATGTACAGGGTTACAGTGTGGAAGTAAATGAGAAAGCAATGCATGTCCGGCCTCGTGGTATGCAGTGATTTCTTTCTCTTTTTCATTCAATATATGGCTCTTGCGCTCAGGCCCAAGTGCAATTTTTTCGACAGCTTCATGAAAGTCTGCCTGAGTAATTTTTTTACGATTATTGCGAGCTGCAAAAATCGCTGCTTCGTTGGCAATATTGGCTAGATCTGCACCAGAAACACCTGGTGTTTTCTTAGCAATCTCTAGTAAAACTACATCTTTTTCTAAAGGTTTTTTCTTAGTGTGTACTTCTAATATTTCTTCTCGAGCTTTCATGTCTGGACTATCTAGAGTAACCCGTCTATCAAATCTACCTGGTCTGAGAAGTGCAGGGTCGAGTACATCTGGTCTGTTTGTGGCTGCCATTACAATAACGTTTGTGCCTTGCTCAAAGCCATCCATCTCAACAAGTATTTGATTAAGAGTTTGTTCACGCTCATCATGACCACCACCAAGACCTGTGCCGCGCTGACGCCCAACAGCATCAATTTCATCAATAAAGATAATACATGGTGCATTTTTCTTGGCTTTAGAAAACAAGTCACGCACTCTACTAGCACCGACACCTACAAACATCTCTACAAATTCTGAGCCAGAGATAGAAAAGAATGGTACATCGGCTTCACCAGCAACTGCTCGGGCGAGCAAAGTTTTACCCGTACCCGGTGAGCCAAACAAAAGTACGCCTTTTGGAATCTTAGCACCAAGAGCTTCAAACTTACCTGGATACTTTAAAAATTCAACAATCTCTTGCAACTCAGTCTTGGCTTCAATAGAGCCTGCAACATCAGCAAATCGAACCTTTTCTTTTTCTAGGCCAAATACTCTAGCCTTACTCTTACCAAAGCTCATAGCTTGATTATTGCTCCCCTGAGCTTGTTTCATTATAAAGTAGAAAAATCCAATAATAAGTACTACAGGTAGAATGGTTAGTAATATATCAAGCCACTTACTTAGACCATCATTTGCATTTTTTACTTCAACTTTTACTTTATTATAGTCTAATCCGTAATCACTCAAATTAGCTGAGCGTTCTTTGGTACTTATTTCTTTTGAATTATCTTTGAGTACAACATTCAGCTGATCTCCATCTACTTCAATTTTTTCAACTTGGCCTTGGTTTGTTTGCTCTATGAGTCTACTCAAACTCACTTGGTTTGGTTTTTTCTCATTATAGCTAGCAAAAGCCAAAACTACACCAAGTACAAAAATACCAACTACTATATAAATAAGCTGCTTAGGAATCTTTTTCAACATACTCTTCTACCTCAATTCTATTTTTCTAAATTACATGTCAGATACTGCACTGCGTCTGGAGTCGATTTTGTATCAATTACAAAACGTCGATCAGCCGTAATTAGGGGAAGCCAAACAACTTCATTGCGGTCATTTACCACTACTGGCCAACTGTCTCTCTGTGAACGAGAAATTTTCTTATCTACAAAGATATCTTGTAGTTTTTTTGAACCTTGCATACCGACTGGGCTCATTCTATCACCAGGTTGTCTATGGCGCACAAACAGCTTTTGCGGAACTATTGCTAGTTCTGACTGGCTGTTTGTTGAGCTAGTGTGTAATGCTACTACAAAATCTTCATTCACAAATGGCTTTTTGGTTGTCAAAACATGTGTTGATCGAGCTAAAGAACTAACACTCTCACTCGATTGACACGTGACCTTTAGGGTATCATAGCCCACCTCAAGGTGCAAGCCATTTTTAAGGTGTTGACTACTTCCACTTTTGGCTGTTTGTAAAAAATGCTCAGCTCTCACAATATTTTGCTTCGTAATACCCGTGCCTGGCTTGAGAGTCTGTACGATATGAACTAGTAAGCTTGTGGCTACTTCAGTACTCAAACCTCTATACAAAACCTTATCTAACTCTACCTCACTCTCGGAATTTTTTACCGAAAGCTCTTCTAAAACCCGAGAGAGTGCACTATCAATTTTAGTATTTAAGGCACTGAGGGTATTGAGTCGATTCGTAAATGAGTGGTGAAAGTTACGATACACTAAGCTACCTTGCGGTACTAGTACATGGCGCACAAAGTTTCTACTAAAGCCCAGGTCTGTATTTGTACTATCTTCGCGGTAAGGCAAGTTCTGAATATTTGCGTAGGTAATAATCTCGGCTTTGCTGTATGGTAACATTGGTCGAACAAGATTATCACGCCTTGCCCGTAAGGCAGTAATTCCTCCTCTATCTGCCCCACGAATACTATTGAAAATTGCTGTTTCAATTCTGTCATCATTATGATGTGCCGTCACCACAAAATCATAATTTAATTCACCACGAACACTTTCTAGAAATTCATAACGGGCCTTGCGCATAGCAGCTTCAGTTTTTAATTTATCTGTGTATTGGTAAAGATAATACGGAAAATCAAATGTGCCCGCAAGCCGAGCAACTAGTTCAGCATCTTTATAGCTATCGGCACGTACTTTGTGATCAAAGTGAGCAATCACAAGCTGCCAATTATAAAAGCCCTGCAATTGAGCAAGTAGATTAAGTAAAGTTACAGAATCAACCCCACCAGAAACAGCCACTACAAGCTTAGAATTGGGAGGCAATAGATCAGTATGATTGATATGTTCTTGAAATTTCGTTAACACTTGTCTCTATTATACCTATTTTTCACCAGTATGCATAAGAAAAAACACCCTGTTCTTCTAAACTTAAGGGTGTTTTTAACTTTGTGTAATAATACCTGGTGGCTGGAGCTGGAATTGAACCAGCGACCTCAGGCTTATGAGTCCCGCGCTCTAACCAACTGAGCTACCCAGCCACTTCTTCTAACAAATCTATACTCAATGTTAGAATTATCTAATAAACTTATTAGTAATAAACCTCTGAAACATTAGTCAGGGCCCCCGATTATTAGATATCGAGGCTGCTTTATTTTAACAGATACAGGTAATTGAGTAAATATTTAAGACTTGAATTTTATTGTATAATTGTCTACCATAAGAGTAATAGTAAAAAAGGAAATTTCAATGGCAGCAAAAAAGACAACTAAACCAAAAACTCCCCTTTCTAAGAATAAGAGGCACTTTATAGACCCAACAATTATTATCTCCATTGCTTGTATTGCAATTGCTGGGCTGATTTTTGTGCTTTATGCTAGTGCAGCTAGTGTCAATTCTTTAGTTAAGTAGTAAAGACCAAACTCGACTTGATAAAAAGATAAAAGCTTAGCTTTAATTGGGCTTTTATCTTGGTAGCGGGGGCAGGGTAATAATAAATCACCTCTGTAAAAGTGCTCGAAAAAATCTCAAACAGGATTGAGGCTTTCACTGTGCGCTTTACTACACCGAACCTTGGGTTTCGAATTCTAAAAGCAGGATGGTCCGACAAGTCGGACTTCACTGTAGCTGTGCTCGAAGTGAACTTCTGTGCGCTGCTTTGCTCACCGCCCCTGCGACTAACCAAGTAAACTTGGCGTCGCAGAAACGAGCCATCCACACCTACCAAGATAAAAGCCCAACTGAAGTTGGGCTTTTATCTTGGTAGCGGGGGCAGGATTCGAACCTGCGACCTCCAGGTTATGAGCCTGACGAGCTGCCACTGCTCTACCCCGCGATATTTAAAAAAAATAGAGTAGAAGTACTAAAAAATTATAGCCTAAATCATGACATTATTCAAGCTTATTTATGAACCAAATAAAAAGTCTCTCCACTGCTGCCAGTGTGATCTGCTTGATTCGGTCTGAGTTGGAGCCTGTC
>JACDEK010000064.1 GCA_013816445.1 Candidatus Saccharimonadota bacterium | reverse complement strand
CTGAAGAAGAGTACCTTGATATATTTTACGAAGTATATATCTGGCAGGGCGAGCCACAAAACAATGAGCCAGAAAAATGTAGTGAGCTAGTATGGTGCAAAGTCGATGAACTACCAAAAAAGACAATCCCACTGCTGTCACAAGTACTTAATAATATTGCCAATAGTAATAGCTACTTAGAATACACCTAAAGCTCTAAAGGTGACTTATTTTATCATTTTATTACTGGCAATATTTGATATAATAGCTATATGAACAAAAAAACCTGGCAAGTTAGCCATAGTGAAACCTCTACTGCAAACCCAAAAGCTATATGGGCGCGGTGGACAAATGTATCTGATTGGCCAGAAGAAGATACTAGCCTCGAATCAGCAAAGCTCGAGGGCGACTTTACTGTTGGTACTAAGATCGTTATGAAGCCAAAAGGATTTCCAAAATCGAGCGTTACTATTACTAAAGTAAATCTAAATAAAACTTATACTACAGTTGGCAATATTCCTATGGGAAAAATGACAATAGTACACGTGGTTGATGTACAAAAAGGAAAAACTGTTTTTACTCATACCATTACTTTAACTGGTCCATTACGAAATGTATTTGCTAAGCTTGTCGCGCAAAAGCTTGCTGATAATCTGCCGAGTAAAATGCAGAATATTGCCAGTCTTGCAGAAAAGTCAAAATAATTTGCAGTTACAGTATAATGTTTTTGTCTGGTATAAGTAATGATTATATTATTGCGCTCATCTAAAACAATGCCCTCAAGTTCGAGGAAAAGCCTAAAAGTGATGAGTCAGCCCAAACTTCTACAGAAGGCAATTGTGCTTGATATGTATCTTAAGACCTTGTCAGTTTCTCAAATAGTACAATCAATGAGGGTATCTTCTTTACTTGCAGAAAAAACTCGTACTCTGATTGCTGAGTGGTCTGTACTAAAGGGCAAGCAAAACCCGGCAGTGGATAGTTTTTTGGGTGATATATTTAGTGGCCTACAAGTAGAGAGCTGGTCTGTTAGAGATAGAGAATACGCGAATAATACTTTGAAAATTCTTTCAGGATTGTATGGAATTTTACGGCCACTTGATGGTATTTATCCATACAGACTAGAAATGGGCTATAAGCTACCGAATAAAAAGTTTGCAAACTTATATACATACTGGGGAGAATCAATTGCCGCAACATTACCAAAAACGGGTTTAATTATTAATCTGAGCGCCATAGAATATACTAAAACAATAACTCCTCTTATTGATAACAGTAGAATGATTACGCCGTCATTTTTAACGATTAGTCCAAAAACGAGTGAACCAACCTTTGTGACAGTACATACAAAGATTGCTCGCGGGGCTTTTGCACATTGGTTGATTACCAATAGAATCACTGAGCCAAAAGATTTCGCCACCTTTACAGCACTTGGTTATCAGTACAGTAATGTATTGAGCAAAGAGAATATGCCAGTATTTGTTTGTAAAAATTTTGAAGGCAAGGGCTTAAGTGTACGCTTATCTAATTGATAAGCTCTAGGTAGGTGGCAAGATAGCCTTGAGTCATTGTGGGTAATAGGAATTCTTTGAGTACAAGTTCGTGAGCTGCTTTTTGAATGTGTGAATATTTATTTGAATTTTCGAGAACTTCCACTATTTTTTCAGCACTTATATTGTTATCTTGATCAAGAAAAAAACCAGTTATATTATCAAAAACTTGCAGTGCAATACCGCCTACAGGACGGCTAAATACAATCTGTTCTTTCCAAAGTGCTTCAGTGACTGTTAGGCCAAAGCCTTCGCGATTTGAATTCTGAAATACTGCACTGGCACCACGCTGAAAAGCATTTATTTCGCTATCACTGGCTTCAGTAATAAATTGTACAGGCTCTGGCAGTGTCTGTGCGACAGCTTGCACTTTTTCAAAGTAGCTTTGGCCCTCAGGGTCATCAGTGGCCATATTCCCAACTAATACCAAATCATAATCAGATGATAGCTTACAAATTTCTTGATAGATATCGAGCACACCAAGTGGATCTTTGAATTTATCAAAGCGTGATATTTGAATTAGGTAGGGCTTTGTATTGAGTTTATATTTATTGAGTACTACATCAATCTCACCCTGTGTAAGGGGTTTGTTTTTGTCACTAAGAGGATCAATACTTGGGCGTACGATAGTAACTTTATCTTTAGGCGCATTTTTGGCATAGCACGGCATGCTAAAAATAAGCTTTTCAAAGTATTGGTAGTAGTTGTGTAACCAATTTAAGGTATGGCTTTCTGCGTCAGTTAGATCAATATGACAGCGCCATATTAGCTTGTCAGCTGGCAAATAAGGGGCTAGGCCAAGAGTTTGTGGATCGTGCAAAACATAGATATCGGCATCGTTTGGCAGGTCGGTTGCAATCTTTTTGAGGTAATCAGAGTAATCAATTAGTTGATTTTGTGAAGGTAATTCACACTTACCCTGCAGGCAATTATGTAGCTCTTTGGTGGTATGAAAAAAATCATCATTTGGGGGTAAGACGTACCAATTAGCATCAATACCCATACCCTGCATCAGAGCAATTTTACCTTGTAATAGCTCAACTACACCACCACCAAAGGCTGTCGCGTTAACTTCGACAATTTTTTTACGATGTAAAGTGTGGGCGAGCGAAGAGATGTTATCTTGCTGATCAGAACTAATATATTTACTATAATCGCCAAGATTGCGAGCATTAAGGTGTGTGATATGTTGCATATCTATAATGCTAGCACACTTGTGATTTATTATTGTGTTTATTAATGCATAAGCGGATAATATTAGTATTAAACAGGAGAAATTTCGTGGCAAAAAATTATGATTCTTCAAAAAAATATAGCAAAAGTAACTATGCTGGTGGTGGAGCAGTGTATGGTATTGGGCTGATTGGAGCACTTATATACTATATGCAACATGCTAATACTTTTTGGCTTGTTTTAGTTGGGTTATTTAAGGCAGTTACCTGGCCCGCTTATGTGGTTTATGGACTACTAAGATTATTCAACTTGTAATAAATCGTAACAAAAAACCGAGCAGAATTGCTCGGTTTTTTGATTAGTAATAAATTACTAAATTAGTATCGGTTTCCACCACCACCACTTGGGCGTCGGTCTTCTTGTGGACGTGCTTCATTTACAATGATAGCTCGGCCGCTTACTTCTTTACCACTTAGCTCTTTGATAGCTTTTTGTGCATCAGCGTCATCAGCCATTTCTACAAAACCAAAGCCTTTTGATTGGCCTGTGTCTCGGTCTTTAATGATAACTGCGCTGTCTACTTTGCCTTGTTCTGCAAATAATTCTTCTAGTTCTTGTTCGGTAACGCTATAAGCGAGACCACCTACGTATAGTTTTGATGCCATAATGTAATTGTTCCTTCTTTTTTATAAATAATATCGCTCGCGTTTAATATTGTCTAACCGCGATAATAGAGAGTCTTTCTGAGGGACTAGTATGTCTACGGAGAGGTTATATAGAAACCACTTGCTTACAGACAATTATAACACACTTAGTAGTATAGTTCCATAGTTTCCAACATAAAAAGATTAATTATCTAGTCTTTGGTATGTTATAATTTGACGATGAAAGATAGTTCACAGTCAGTAATTGTTGTCGAAAATATAAAAAAGTACTATGGTGAAGTTAAAGCTTTAGACGGCGTCAGCTTACGAGTTGATAAGGGTAAAATTTATGGTTTGCTCGGTCCAAATGGAGCGGGCAAGACCACGGTCGTGAGAGCTCTGGCAACACTTCTGGTACCAGATAGCGGAACTGTTACTATTAATGATGTTGATGCAGTCGAACATCCTACTCGGGTGCGTCGTATGATTGGCTTGGCTGGTCAGTTTGCAGCAGTTGATGATTTCTTAACAGGTCGCGAAACCTTAATGATGGTTGCTCGTTTGTATCATGTACCAAAAAAAGAAGCGACGAAACGTACTAATGAATTATTAAGAAGACTTAGCTTAACCGATGCTGCAGATAGACCCGCCAAAACCTACTCTGGAGGAATGCGTCGACGTCTAGACTTAGGTGCTAGTTTGGTAGGTCGGCCTGAAATTCTTTTTATGGATGAGCCAACAACTGGCCTTGATCCACGGACTCGACAAGAATTATGGCAGTTAATTCGAGAGCTTGTCGCAGAAGGCCGCACATTATTACTTACAACCCAGTATTTAGAAGAAGCAGATGCACTGTGTGATTATATTAGTATTATTGACAGAGGTAAGGTAGTAAAACAGGGGACAGCAACTCAACTCAAGGCCAGTCTTGGTAGGGATGTAGTTGAGGTGCAGGTTGCTGATAATCATCATGCAGAAACCCTTGAGATAATGAAAAAAATCTCTCGTTCCAAACCTCAGATAGACGAAATGAATCAAGCCATTAGTATACGAGCAACTAAAGGTGCAGATATGCTTATTCAGCTCGTTAAAGAGCTTGATAAAGCCAATATTAAACCCAAAGATATTTCAGTTCACCGCCCGAGTCTTGATGATGTATTCTTGTCTGTAACGGGCAAGAAACCAAAATCAATATCGTCGGTTAAGAAAAAACGAGGTAAAAAATAATGCAATCGAGTCCATCAATGTTAAGTACTATACGTATGTCTGTTAGCGATGTACTGGCTATTACCAAAAGAAATCTTATGCGCTTTCGTCGCACACCTCAGATACTTGTGTTCTCAAGTATACAGCCAATTATGTTCTTGGTTCTTTTTAACTATGTTTTTGGTGGCGCAATTGGTGTTGCCACACCTGGTGTTAGCTATATTAACTTTTTACTCCCGGGTATTATGGCCCAAAGTGCATTGTTTGGGTC
>JACDEK010000063.1 GCA_013816445.1 Candidatus Saccharimonadota bacterium | reverse complement strand
CTGGTTGGGCGGCTTATGACAGAACCTATAGCTCTTATACGGGTTACAGGGGTACAACAATTAGTGCAGTTATACGTCTAGATGCTCGTGGATGTCACGATCAAACTGCTACAAATGGGACAATTGGTATTAAAAATGTTTCAAATATTAGTGGGTTTGGGCCATTTGTGAATTTATTTGGCACTTGGGTTGCTTCATACTCTTTGGGTGATATAAGCCCAGGTGTAAGTTCCATTGTTGATATCCCAGTCTCATTTGTAATTGACGGTAGTAGTCATTGTTTTTCTTGGTATGGAAGGGGGTTGTATGGAGGAAATGACTGGCGAAATTCTGCTGATGGCAGTTGGTGTTTTACAGTGAATGACCAAGGTAATCCACCACCACAACAACCAGCAAATGGTAATTTGATTGTGACTAAGTATGGTGCATGGGAATGGAATAATATTTGTATACGTCAAGATGGTCAATTGGCAACCTTAGCTTGCAATTGGTATAGCGGGGTAACAAAAAATAACTTGAATTCAAGCGTACGCTATAATGTTCAGTCTCAACCAACTACAAGCACAACTGTATTATCGGGTTATCGTCTCAACTATTATGATGGCAATGGCTTGCATTCTTGTCATGCTGGAGAATTTCCAGGAGCAACCGACAGCGGCTTGAATGGGCTATATGGGCTGCTTTGTTTTGGTGCAAATATACCTGGCAGGACATTCTCTAGTTTTCCAGTATCATCGGGACATACAACATACCTTGATCTTTACTATAAAGACGTGCCTCCGGTAGGCAATTTTGAAAATTTATCTTGTGATACAACCAATGAGAGATTAATAGCATCAGGTTGGGCGATGGACTTCTCAAATACAAACAAAGCTATAGATGTGGATCTATATTATGCCGGTGATGATAATGGACCAGGTTTATCTAAGATTACCACCACCGCCAATGGATTAGGTAGGGCAGGCGAAAATTGGGCTGGAATCAGCCTGAATGGGCATCTTTTTAATGCCCAACTCCCTACATCGTTATATGATGGCAATCAACATTATGTATATGCATATGCAATAAATATAGACAAGAATGGAAATAAGATAAACAAAGATAATACATTCATAGGTAAGAGGGCTATTACTTGCACCCCACGAACTAAGTATTACCCCTGGCTCCAAACCCAAAAAGGCGATGTAATTAGTACACAGAATATTATTGGACAAGCCATAGGTACTTTGCCAGATTTAGCAAGTAAGCCTGGTGCTCGACATGGTAAAAGAGGCGCAAAATACACACCTTTTGAAAAGACTATAGGTGGTCAAAACCCTGAAGCCTATTATGTAATTGCGCAGGGCGCACCAGATAACGGCGCAAGTAATCATTTCTGCTCAGGTAATAAATACACACTTGGCTCATCTCAAGATTCACAAAATGAAGACTGTGGTTTGAATGGCTTCTATGCAATGGGCAATGCAGAAAATAATAAGATTAGTTCAATAAAAACTGCTCTAGATAAAATATTGCTCCAAAACGCAAGTAATACCACTACCTGTCTACCATACAAAATACGTACACTTGGTACTGGTTTTGGCGGTCTACTAAATGGTGATTTAACCCTTGGTTGTCCAGGTGGAGCGGGGCTTCAAATAGCAAATGGAGGTTATAGCTTAAGTGGTTTTTTTGCAGAACCAAACCCAACTATTACTGGTCGAGGTACATTATGGGTAAAAGGTGATTTAACTATTGGTAAAGATATTAAATATCCGGATACTGGTACGTACACTGATCTAAATAACTTACCAAACTTTGCTATCTTTGTTGAAGGCAACGTTACAATTGATAAGTCAGTGACCCGTATAGATGCAATGATTGTTTCGACTGGAAAGGTTAATCAGGGTGCTCGCCCACAAGGTATTAATACTTGTACTCAGTATTCTGGTGGGGCAGGGGTGTGTAATGAGAAGTTGCGTATCAATGGCTTACTAGCCTCTAATGGATTAATTTTATTTGAAAGACGTATCTATAGCCTGAATGACCCAAATAACAATCCGGCTGAAAACATTGTACTGACAGGGCAATCTATTATTCTGCCACCTCCCGGCTTTGATAGTCGTGATGGTGGTAATGCTGAGCTTCAGATCAACTCTGGTGAGTTGTCGCCGCGGTTGAATTAGAAAAAATAGTGATAAAAACTTTGAAAAACTCATACTGCTTATGTTAAGATATAGAGTATTATGAAACTTCTCCCCCAAGAGGAAAATTATTTCGGCCTAGACCTTGGTAGTAGTGCTATTAAGCTCGCTCAACTGCGTGAGCTACATGGTCGCCCTAGCCTTGTTACATATGGCGATATCGAAATAGATGATACCTTGCTAGCAAGTGACTCTGAGATAGATCAGGGTAGGGTATCTGAGCTTATCAAGCAACTGGCTGATGATGCAAAAGTAACAACCAAAAATGTTGTAGCAAGCCTCAACGCCAGCCAGTCTTATACTGCAATTATTACAACCCCCAAGCTTAGTCACGCCGAGTTAGCTGAAAGTATTAAATTTCAGGCTGATAAAGTTATACCAATGGCTATTGATCAAGTAAAGCTTGATTGGGCAGTGGTGGGTGAAGACGCTGAAAAAGAAGAAATGGAAATTCTTTTGGTAGCCGCGCCTAATAATATTGCTAAAAAATACCTCAATATTGTACAAAAAGCTGGTCTTGAACTAATGGCTTTAGAAATAAACCCTATTGCGCAGTCGCGTTCACTAATAAGTGCGGCCGACAAAGACAAATGTATTATTATTGTTGATATTGGGGTGTTGGCATCTGATATTGCAATTGTAAAGAACACTATACCTCAACTAGTGCGATCAGTAACTGTTGGCGGCAAAGCCTTTAGTAGGGTCGTGACGCAAAATCTTGGTATTGATGAGTCGCAAGCTGATCAGTTTTTGAAAAAATTTGGTATGGATGAAACAAAGATTGAAGGCCAGGTGTTTAAAACTCTCAAGCCAGTTGTAGATCACTTAGTAGAAGAGCTCAATAAATCAATTACGTTTTTTCAAGAAAAAAACCAAGCTCAGCAGGTTGAAAAGATTATTCTTACTGGTGGTACTACAGCGTTACCTGGTTTACCTTTGTATTTAGCAAATGCCACAGGCATAACAGTAGAGATAGGCAACCCTTGGCAGAATATTAGTTATCCGTCTGAGTTGCAATCTAACTTAGCCGGTTTGAGTCTGAGTTACGCTACAGCAATTGGGCTTTCTATGAGGAACTTTCATCAATGATGCTTCAAATTAATCTATTGCCAGAGGCGAGAATGCTTAAGCTTCAGGCTATGGCACGTAAGAGATTGGCCACCACTATTACGGTGGTTATTGGCATTGTGACCGCCACTATTATTGTGACACTTTTATTACTTTTGGGGTATACATTTTCACTTTCTAAGGCAAATGAGGCTCGCACAAGCACACTTAAAAAAGACATAAGCTCACAAGTTGATATGGAGCAAAAGGTCGCTACTTTACAAGAAAATCTTGCTGCTTTTGCTAGCTTACAAAAAAGTCGTTTATATGTGAGTGAAATTTTTCGTAATCTTGGTAATGTGATTCCGGCAGATGTAAAAATTAATAGTTTTCAGATCAGTAATGACTACCTGGTAACTATTTCTGGTACCGCACCAAATTATGTAGCGGTTAGTACTTTTTCTCGTACCCTGCAAGATTATAATGTTAACTTTAAGCCTCAACCAGATCTAGAACGTAAGCCGCTATTTACTGATCCAATCATTACTTCAGTGAGCAAATCAGCTGATGGTACAGGTACTGCCGGCGTGACATTTTCTATGACATTTAAGGTTGACCCTAGCTTATTTAATAAGGCGATAAAATAGTGGAGCAAAAAATACAAAAACCTACTAAAAAAATATCAGTACCTCAGACAGAGGTAAGTGAAAAGCTAGATAGTGTAACGCGCAATTACCTAATAATTATGGGTCTTGTGAGTGCAGGTATTATTGTTTTTGGTGGCTATATGATCTATAGGCTTACCACCCAATACATTTATCAGTCTAATCTCAATAAAGCTCAAGACCAGCTCATAGCGAGCCTCGTAACTAAGCAAAAGAACTTACAGGCTCTCAAGCCAAATTTTGATGCTATTAACAGTAAAGGAGCCAATGGTATTTCTGATGCTCAACTTATTTTGCGGGCTATACCAACTACCCAAGATTATGAAAACTTACTAGCTACCTTAGAAAAGATTGGCCAAGATAGTGGTGTGAAGGTAACAAATGTGTCTCAAAGTGCTGGTTCTAGTGGTGGCTCAGGTACTGCTAGTAGTACAACCGTATCAGGTGAAGCTGCTACTGGGTTTCCTTTTACTGTTAATGTAGAAGGCAGCTATAGCGCCATTTTAGAATTCTTAAAGAAGACTGAGAACTCAGCTCGAGTTATAAACTTTAATAGCATGAGCTTAAATGGCGATACGGGTAAAATATCTGCTAATCTAACGATGACAACGTTCTATAAGCCAGATGCAAATATTAATTCAACAATGGTACCCCTTAAATAACGCTTATGAAGAAAAAAGACATCATCACACTTATAATATCGGTCATAATACTCATCATAACTCTTGGGCTTGTGTATCGCTACCTTGTGCCACCAGCTAAAGATACGGGTATTAAAGTTGAAGTTCCGCACCCAGTAAACCCAGAGTTTAATCAAGACCAGCTCAAGACTCTCAAAAACGATGTGAAAGACTACAGTCAAGACCTTACTCCTAAAGATAATGGCGGTACTAAACCGATTATCCAGTAGGAGTGTAAGATATGCTTTCAGCACAAACAGAGCGTACTAT
>JACDEK010000062.1 GCA_013816445.1 Candidatus Saccharimonadota bacterium | reverse complement strand
ACATCACACCGCTAGTGATATCGCACTTATTGGTGGTGGCCAGTGGCCCAAACCAGGCGAGATAAGTCTTGCCCACCGTGGTGTTCTATTTCTTGATGAACTACCTGAATTTCCCCGTCATGTTCTAGAAGTGCTCCGCCAGCCCCTTGAAGACGGTATGGTGACGGTCAGTCGAGCTACGGCCTCATATCAGTTTCCAGCACGATTCTTACTTGTAGCTGCCCAAAACCCTTGTCCCTGTGGATATGCAGGTGATGATAAACAAACGTGTAGTTGCTCGCCCGCTCAACTTAATCGCTATAAAACACGTGTTTCAGGCCCAATGCTTGATCGAATAGATCTACTAGTACCAGTCAATCGCCTTGAGCACCAACAGCTTTTACACGGAGAATCTAGCGAATCATCGGCAATTGTTCGAGAAAGAGTCATACGGGCCCGCAGAGTTCAATCAAAAAGATTCAAAGATACACCTATTTCAACCAATAATGAAATGCAAAATATACAGATTCGTGAGTATTGTAGCCTGAACTCAGAAGTAGAAAGTCTTGCCACGGCAGCATTGCAAAGTATGAATCTCAGCGCTCGCTCATATATGCGAGTTCTTAAGGTATCTCGTACGATTGCTGATCTGAGTCATTCTCATACTATTCTACCAGAGCATTTTACTGAAGCACTGCAGTATCGCTTAGTGCGGTCTACAGTTTAATAATTGTAAGCACTTGTGCGCCTGCGCTAGTTTTTTCAAGAACCACGTAAAACACGGCAAAAACAACCAGGATAACACCTGTTAGAACAAGAGAACGGCGTACATCTTTCTTTACATAATCAAACGAACCATCATCCAAAATCTCTATTGATTTTGCTTTCGCATGCTTATCTGGCTTTACGATCTTTGAATCGAGAGAAACAGCTTTATCGATAACAACAGCTGATGTGTGTTGCTGCTTTTGTGTCTGTTCTATTTTTTGTCGACGGGTTTTTCGATGTTTTTTCTTTTTTGCCATAATATTTCCCCTTTAGTAGTTTTATTTTAACAGCTTTCACTACACATTTGCCAATCCTTAGCTCGCAAAGCTATAATGGGGTTTGTTAACAGCTATGATTATATTAACTATACTATTTTGTTTGAGTCTTATTGCCCTTGGCTATACCCAGTGGCGCTTTATGCAACTACAAAAAAAATATGGCGAGTTTCTTGAAGGAGCCGATGCGAAAAAAGTTGAGCAACTCATAAAAGGCTACTCGCATGACGTCAAAGATAGTCTACAAAAACTCGATGAATTAGCTGGTTTTACTGCTAAAATGCATACCCAAAGCCAGTTTGCTATATCTAAGCAAGCTCTGATTCGATTTAACCCCTTTGGTGACACAGGTGGCGACCAAAGCTTTGTTCTGGTTTTGCTTGATAATCACAATAACGGAGTTATCACATCAAGCGTACATGCTCGAACCGGCACACGGGTATATGCAAAAGAAATTACTAATGGCCTTTCAAAATACAATTTATCAGATGAAGAAACAGTAGCACTTCAGAAAGCTCTCAATAGTAAGAAAAAACAAGAAAGTACCACCTAATGCTTGCGTTATTTAAGAAGAAACCATCAGATTTGCCATTTAATAGTTTTGCCGAATACTATATTGGAGTAGAAGTAGTGGCAGCAGGAAGCTGTACGACAGATCAAGATGTATTTATAGATGGTCAATTTCATGGTGATATTTCTACAACAGGCCTTATTGAGCTTGCAAAAAACTCTCATGTTAAAGCGGATATTAGTGCCAGAACCGCAATAATCGAAGGAGACTACTCAGGCAACGTTAAAACTATTGATGAACTACATATTACTAGCTGTGCAAATGTAGAAGGTAGCCTTGAAACAACCAATTTAATCGTAGATAAAGGTGCTATTATGAAAGCTAAAATAAAAATGCGACGGGAATCATAAAAATACTATGTATGCTCTATTTTTTGATAAAAGTGCTAACGATTCACAGGCCTTACAGAATCATGTAGAAGGCTGGAAGCAGTCTAATAATATACATGCCGAAGAATATAAACTAGAAAGTGTTGATCAAATTACTACAATTTGTCGAGAACACGGTAAAAAATACTCAACAATTATCGCCATAGGTAATGAAAATACCTTTGAAGCCCTCGTGAGCGAATCAAGGTATTTTTCTGATCAAGCAGTACTTGGATATATTCCTACTTCAACCAATCTACTAGCAAAAAGGCTCGGTATAAAAGATTATAAAGATGGCTGTAATGTTATTGCTCAAAGAAAAGTTATTGAGCTGACTGCCCTCTCGGTTAACCAGCGCTATTTTTTGTTTGATTTTCAATTATCTGCAATGCAGTCTGACAACACAACACCAATCAAGCTGCATATTCATTTAGATAAATCTCTACAAATTGACCTACCAACAGATATAATTATCCTGCATAATCGTAATCAAGAGCTGCTTCCACATAATTCACCGATCTTACTAGAAGCGTTTTCAAGAAAAACTCTATCATCTGATAAAAACAACATCCTAAAGATGGCCTCTCAAAGATTTAATGCAGTAAATACTGATGAAAATCGTTTACAGCTGCGAATTCCAGCAAATACATTACGGATTGAGTCTTCTGCTGAGTTGAAAGACGGCTATGGTCACTCTATAAAACTACCCGTCACTATTGGGGTAAATAAAAAATCAGTTCGGCTTATTGTTAAGAAGGGCCAAGAGCTACAGGCCATACTGTCACCAGGGTTGATTTCTTAAGTAAGCTATGGTAATATTGTTGGGACAAGGGAGACTTAACTGAAAAAACAGCGCATAAAGCTAAATCATGAAATCAAAGCTTCAACAGTTAGACTGCTGGATGCTGATGGCTCACAACTTGGTGTTAAAACCCTAAGTGATGCCCTACGGATCGCACATGAAGGTGATTATGATTTAGCAGAAGTCTCTCCTGGTGCAACTCCGCCCGTTTGTAAGCTTTTAGATTGGGGAAAATACCAATATGAGCAAGAAAAACAGCGACAAAAAAGCCGTAAAAAGCAAAAGAGTATTGAAGTCAAACAGATTCGAATGGGCCTCAAGATAGGTCAACACGACATAGAAGTAAAGCAACGTGCCGCTATCAAGTTTTTAACAGCTGGTAATAAGGTGAAGCTAACTGCTCGTTTCAAAGGCCGTGAAATGACCCATCAAGATCTAGGTAAGGCCATTTTAGAAAAGTTTTTTCTGGGACTAGAAGATATTGCGACTATCGAGTCACAACCAAGTATGGCTGGTCGCGATATGTCAATCATTGCTGTCCCTAAAAAAGAACTCAGTGCCTCTAACTCTGATAAACCCGCTCCCCTAGAAAAACAACCTCAAGAAGATACTAAATAAATCTTAAAGAATTAAAGTAAAATACTATGCCAAAGCAAAAAACCAATAAAACTATGAGTAAACGTATAAAGATTACCGGCACAGGTAAGATTTTGCGTAGAAAAGCTTCTCGGGCTCACAAGCTAACCTTAAAATCTGGTAGTCGTAAACGAGCCTACACTCTAGAACATGGTATGGCTAAGGGCGACAGTAAAAATGCAAAGAAAATGGTAGGAGTTAAATAATGAGAGTAAAACGCGGTGTTACTACCCATAAACGACATAAAAAAGTACTTAAGTTAACAAAAGGTTATAGCAAGGCTAGACGTAGTAGCTATAGAAAAGCTCACGAGGCAGTACTTAAGGCTCTGAGCTATCAGTACCGGGACCGTCGTAATCTTAAACGTGACATGCGTGCTCTTTGGATCACGCGTATTGGTGCTGCTGCTCGTCTTAACGGCATGAGCTACTCAGTATTTACTGCAGGCCTCAAGAAAGCAGAGATTAGTCTCGACCGTAAAACCCTCGCAGAGTTAGCTGTAAACCAACCAAAAGCTTTTGAGGCAGTCGCAAAAGCCACTAAGTAATTTACCCCGCTTACCATTCCAGACCCCATCTGGAATCTTCTGAAAAAGACCCAAACTTGGGTCTTTTCTATTGTTCAGTTATATATTGTAATGACTTAATAATTTCATAACCATCATCACCAGATGATCTAATCTGATCAAAAATCTGTTGATCAACAAAATATACCTGTATTCCAGCTTTTATCATTGCTTGTAAAGCCGAGGGGTAATCGACTTTTCTATTTGGACCTACAGACTCTTTACTTGTCCATTCAGTACTACCCATATTCTTATCAGGTTCAAATTTGAATCCACTTGGATCAAACTCATAAATCGAACCGCCTTTATCTGCTTGTTCAAATCTTTCTTTATCACTAATAATGATATGCCAAGGGCCATTTACACCCGCTTCAGAAAATCGCCCCTTAACTACCCAGCTATCGTTGCACTTCACTAAAAACATCGTAGCATAAGCTTTGTCTGGTGTAGCAAATACTACCAGGCCTTCATCTGGATCCCGAAACCCTTCTCGTTTTGGCTGGAATACCTCAATATCCTGATTTGGTGAAGCATGATAAAGTACTTGTGGCTTTTCCGTTTCTACAAACGGTAGTTGTTCCGTCACTACAAAGCCTTAAGAGCTTGTATAGGGCGCTTTCTAGCAGCCTTAATAGCCGGCGCGACTCCAAACACTACCCCAACAAACAAACTCACGCCAAGGGCCAGCACAAGCGCCTTAACACTAAATATAGGCGTGATGCCAGCAAACTTTTGTACTAACAGACCGGCTAAGTAGCTAAGGCCGAGGCCAAGCAAACCACCAAATACCGAAAGTATCACCGCTTCTATCAAGAACTGCCAAAGAATATTGCCGCTGGTTGCACCAATAGCTTTACGAATACCAATCTCACGCGTTCGCTCGCTTACCGTC
>JACDEK010000012.1 GCA_013816445.1 Candidatus Saccharimonadota bacterium | reverse complement strand
GGTAGAAGATTTAGATAAAGGAGCAATTGATCGTTTTCGATCACTTCCAATGTCGCGCGGTGCAGTCTTGGCTGGCCGTACCTTTGCTGACAATCTACGTACTTCTTTTACTGTCACGCTTATGTTTGTAGTTGGTACTTTTATGGGCTTTCGCTTTCAGGCCGGTACAGGTAAATTCATTGCAGCCTTAGCACTAGTTATAGCTTTTAGCTTTGCATTTTCTTGGTTGACTGCAACACTTGGTCTATATATTCGTAATGCAGAAGCGGTGCAGACTGCAGGGTTCTTATTTGTGTTTCCTTTGACCTTCGCTAGCTCAGCTTTTGTACCTGTCTATACTATGCCCGACTGGTTGCAGGCTTTTGCACGCAATCAGCCGGTTACGCATCTGATTAATGGTGTGCGTGTATTGATGTTTGGTGGGCCATTACACTCGGTCTATATGACCTTACTCTGGGTAGCTGGCTTGCTTATTGTATTTGTGCCACTGGCCATCTATAAGTTTAGCAAGACTGTTTGATCGCTTAAATAAACCTCGAGTGAAATCATTGACATAGGTTTTATCTTATGCTATATTGGTACAACTAATACAAGGTGCTACTGAGGTAAAAGTCAGTGTACTAGTGAATGCCGAGTCAAGTGTCTGTAATCTCGCTGTTCACCTAATTGATTAGATGACAGCAAATAAATAATTTTATTACAGATAGAAAAGGTATCCATCTATTAAAATGAAGAATAACTCATATCAATCACGCAATAACTCGCGTGGCAGAAAGCCATTTGGCTATAAAAGAAGTAACAATAACCAGGGTCGATCAGGCGGAGGCGGTAATCGTCGAGGCAAATATATTGACCCACAGAAATTTATTAATAAGGCCGTAACCGTTCAAGAGCATGTAGCATATGTACCAAAACATATGTTTGCAGACTTTGGCTTTATTGCCGAACTCAATAAAACTCTTGATGTACGAGGCTATACAACTCCTACTCAGGTACAAGATCGCGCTATTCCAGAGGTAATGCAAGGTCATGATGTCATTGCTCTTGCCAATACCGGTACAGGTAAAACAGCAGCCTTTGTTTTACCAATTATTCAATTACTCAAGACTCAAGTTGATCGTCCACGTGGTGCAGCTGTGCTTATTATGGCACCTACTCGTGAGCTTGCTCAACAAATAGATGAAGAATTCAAAGCTTTTGCACGTGGGTTGCAACTATATAGTGCTATTTGTGTCGGTGGCGTAAATATTCAACACCAAATTCGTGAGCTTGCACGACATCCTCAAGTAATTATTGGTACACCAGGTAGACTAAAAGACTTAAGCAATCAAGGTAAACTAGATTTTCGTAATACTGAAATTCTTGTACTTGACGAAGCCGATAGAATGCTCGACATGGGCTTCTTGCCTGACATTCGATTCTTATTGAATTTGCTTCCTACCAAGCGTCAATCGCTTTGTTTTAGTGCAACTATTACACCTGAAATCGAACGCTTAATGGATACTATGCTCAATAATCCTGTAACTGTATCAGTGCGTACTGCTGAAACAAGTGAGCATATCGAGCAAGATATTATTCCGTTTGCCACACCAGCTGACAAATATGATATGTTAGAAAAAATTCTTGCCCAGCCTGACTTCTCAAAGGTTTTGGTTTTTGGTGAGACTAAGTGGGGAGTGCAAAAACTCGCTGATTCATTAACACAAAAGGGTTTACGCTCAGAAGCTATTCATGGTAACAAGTCTCAGCCACAGCGTCAGCGTGCTTTACGTGCATTTGCTAATGGTAATGTAGAAATACTTGTTGCTACAGATGTAGCGGCTCGTGGGCTTGATATTCCTAATGTTACTCATGTAATTAACTTTGATCAGCCAGCTAGCTATGAAGATTACATTCATCGTATTGGTCGTACAGGCCGAGCGGGTAATCACGGTAACGCCCTGACTTTTGTCCAGCAACGCTAAACCACTGTTATTCAAGTGACAGAAAAAAGACGGTTAACTTACAAATAAGTGACCGTCTTTTTGTTTTACGTTATACTATTAAGTATGAATAAAAAACGATTAGTATTCGATGTAGAGTTTGCCGCAGAAAATTGGGATGATTTTGATGAGATAACTCAAAAAGATTTAATGAAACGCGTACCAGATAAAAAGCTCGATCCAAAAGGATATGAGCGAGAAATGGCCTATGTAAAAGATCAATTAGTTTTTAGTCCTCTGACGGCATTTATTGTTGCTATAGGTGTGTATGATATTGATACCGAAAAAGGTGCAGTATACTATCAAGATCCAACAGGTAAACAAGTAGATCTTGAAGAAGATGACATTAAGTATGTACCAATGACCGAGGCCGAGATACTTGTAAAGTTCTGGGCGCTTGCCGAAACAGCCGATGAGTTTATTAGTTTTTTTGGACGTCGTAGTGACGTACCATATATTAATATTCGCTCAGCTATACACGGTATACGCCCTAGTAAAGATCTTATCTCAAACCGATATAATTCAAGTAAGTTTCCGGGTGCATTACATTGGGATCTAGCCGAATTACTAACATTTTATGGTAGTGCTATGTATAAGGGCAGCTTACATAGGTGGTGTCGCGCTTTTGGCATAGAATCACCAAAAGGCGAGATGGACGGTAGTCAAGTGGGAGAGTACTTCAAGGCTGGTAAGGGCTTAGAAATTGCCAAGTACAATGTGGCTGACCTCCGCGCTACAGCAGCATTATTCCACAAATGGGATCAATATTTACGCGAACGAAATTAGTAATTTTTTATTGACTAAATACCATACAGGAGAAATTCAATGAGTTTAGAAGTAGCAAAACCAGCCCCAGAATTTAGCCTGCCAGATCAAAATGGCAAGACTCATAGTTTGAGTGATCTAAAAGGTAAAACAACTCTAATTTACTTTTATCCTAAAGACGAAACACCGGGCTGTACTACTCAAGCTTGTGCATTGAGAGATAATTTTGAGACTCTACAGGCAGAGGGTATAGACGTGATTGGAGTGAGTAAAGACGATGTCAAAAGTCATGCCAAGTTTGCAAGCAAGCATGAGTTACCATTTACGATTCTTGCTGATACCGAGACGACAATGACCAACGCCTATGGTGCTTGGGTAGAGAAGAGTATGTATGGGCGCAAATTTATGGGTACTGTGCGATCAGCAGCGTTGGTTGGCCCAGATCTAACTATCTTGGTAGTTTGGCCCAAAATTGCTCCTTTCAAGACTGTATCAGAAGTACAAAAGTGGCTGAAAGAAAATGCTTCAAAATAATCAATCAAGTTAAACATGAGAAAGTAAGATAATGTTAGTCTGGCTTGGTTTAATAATTTTATTTGCAGCTATTCCATTTTTGTATGTTGTTTTTTTTGGTGCACCCTATGTGCCAACTTTTGAGCGTGATCTGAAAACAATTTTTAAAACAGTCGAATTATCTAAAAAATCATTAGTTATAGATCTTGGTTCTGGTGACGGGAGATTATTAGTTATTGCAGCTAAAAAGGGCTATCGAGTTATTGGCTATGAAATAAACCCAATACTATGGTTAATTAGTCTAATACGACTGCGAAAATATGCCGATGCCAAGGTTAGGCTGGCGAGTATGTGGAGGGCCGATGTATCTGGTGCTGATCTAGTCTTTACTTTTTTAGCCACCAAGTATATGCCCCGGCTAGAAAAAAAATTACAAATAGAGATGAAGAAAGACAGTTATTTTGCAAGCTATGTATTCAAACTACCTAATATTGAAATAGTACACAAAACTGAGAATACACATTTTTATAAATTTTGACTTAGTCTTATGCTTTGCACTACAATAGAATCATAAACAGGAACACATCGATCAATGGAAGTAAAACCACTTAAATATAAAGAATTACCAGGTCTAAGTACTAAACAGCTGAGTGAGCACCATGATGTGCTCTACGCCGGATATGTAAAAAAGTTCAACGAGATTGTTGAAAAATCTAAAACTGTTGATCTAGAATCTACAAATGGTTCTTACTCTGAATTACGTGAGCTATTCGTAGAAAAAAACTTCACTCTTAACGGTATTAAATTGCACGAAAGCTATTTTGATAATATGACAGATCAGCCTAGTGTAATTGATGGTACTATTAAGACATTGCTAGAAAAACGATGGGGAAGTGTAGAAAAATGGCAGGTAGAATTCTCGGCTCTCGGAATAGCATCTCGAGGTTGGGTTGTATTGGCATTTGATTATCAGCTTGGTCATCTAGAAAATTATATCTATGATGTTCATAATCAAGGCGGTGTGGCTGATACCGAACTCGTACTTGTAATGGATGTCTATGAGCATGCGTACTTTTTAGACTATGCTACAGCGCGCAAAGACTATATTTCTGCCTTTATGGCCTGCGTAGATTGGGATGTTGTTAATAAGCGAGTAGCACACCAAGTATAAATGAAAGGAAGATTATGTTAAAACTAAACCAACCAGCTCCAGAATTTAAACTCCCAGCCTATCAAAAAGGTTTAAAAGATGACTATAAAGAAATTAGCCTGAAAGATTTCAAAGGTAAATGGGTGATACTATTCTTCTATCCAAGAGACTTTACTTTTGTTTGCCCAACAGAAATTAAAGGCTTTGCTAAAATGTGTGCAGAATTTCAAAAAATTGATACTGAAATACTTGCCGCCAGTACCGATAGTCAATTTAGTCATAAAGCATGGTTCGAAAGAGATCTTGATATGGTTGCATTTCCAGTTCTTTCAGATACCTCACACACCTTGAGTCGTGACTATGAAGTACTCAACGAGACCAATGGAGAAGCTGAGAGAGGCACCTTTATTATTGACCCAGAGGGTGACTTGCGTTACGTTGTGATATCTGATGGTAATGTGGGTCGTAGTGTTGAAGAAACCATGCGTGTGGTAAAAGCTCTTCAGACTGGCGGACTCTGTCCTGTAGACTGGGAACCAGGCCAAGCTAACTTAAAAAAGTAAAGGTAAAAAATGGACCCCCAAACTCCCTTCGATATTAGTGCTCAGCCACAAAAGTCTAAATCTTCAAAGCAAGCGACGAAGTTTTATCAGATTGGCTTAGTGGCCTTAGGTGTACTTACACTTGTGTTATTCATTTTTGTTCTTGTCTTGTCTTCGCGAGCCTCAATAAATGACGAAAAACTAAATCAGGCCACAAAAGAAGGGCAAGATGCTGGAGTAGCTGCCCAAAAAACAGCTGATGATAAAAAAGCTGCCGAGCTAGCTAATAGTGATTTACGAACCTACACTTCACCTGTCAATGCGGGTAATTTTGAAATTAGCTTACCAAAATCATGGAGTCTTGCGGTTATACCCAACGATAAAGGTAGTACGATTTCAGGGTTATCTTCACCTGACTTTATCGATACCAAGCTTGATCAATATCCGCTGCGATTTGCTCTAAAAAACCAAGCTTATACCGACGTAAAAAAACCCTATGATGTACTTGCAAAGGGTTCAGCGGGTAATCCAGCAAAAATGACGTCAAAAGAGATTACAGTTTCAGGAGTGAAGGGTACAATCTATACAGGCCAAGCTGACCCCAAGATTCCAAATGGCACAGTTGTACTTTTACCAATTAGAGATAAAACGTATATTATCCAGACAGATGATAACGCAAAATACCTAACGGTTTTCACTTCTATTCTTAGTACACTCCACTTGAATCCATAGATGTCTTTCAGACTATAGTACTTAAGCTTGCACAAGAGAGTACATTACTTGTAGTGTAAGTACATGACAGAGAGAATTCAGCCATCAAATAATAGCCTTGCAAGATGGCACTCTCTGGTAGGTTTTCAGGCGACCGTATCAGCGTGTCTGCAAAGCCTTTCAAACACAAGCCAGTCTGTTAATGGTTATCTAGAAGATATACTGGATTTAGATATCTCAAAAGAATTAAAAACTAAATTAACTAGAACTATCCAAGTTAATAATCGTAATCAACAGCTTTTGAATAGGCTGTATCTACTAACATTAAGAAATACAATTCAAGCACGTAGCCTGCATATAGAAGAGCTCTTGCTGACTATTCAATCACAATCATATGGTTTACGATTTTCGACTCACAAAACTTATCATAGCTCACTTATAGTTGTTGATGATGAAATGTTTTGTAGCAGTATTGAAACTATCCTCTATGTCATCACTAGTGCAAAGCGATTTGAGTCTAGTTTTCGACGTCGTAAGCAAACTCTTGTAGTTATGCTTGAAGGTAAAAAGAATAACTGGCTTATGAGTAATGCAAAGATTGTGCAAAAATACTATAGGCAGCCTGTACCTCAAAGAGGCTATGATCTTGAAGAATTAATTATTGTGTATGCACTATCATTACTTGAGAGTATGAAGGTGACTGTACATGTTGGTAATAAAAATCTAAGCCACCGCCTATATATTCATTTACCAATATCGCAACAACTCAATGTATTTGAAAGTACTCGAGCAAAAGAGTAGAGTAAAAGTATGAATAAGACCATTGTATTAGTTGAAGATGATAAGATTCTGAGTGACATGTATCAGCTCAAGTTTGAAAAAGCTGGCTTTACAGTCGCTAGTTTTAATGACGGCAAAAAAACTCTTGAGTGGCTTAAATCACATACTGCAGACATCGCATTAATTGACATCTTACTACCTCAGATGAATGGATTGCAGTTAATTAAAACAATTCGTATTAATCCAAGTTACTCAGCTATGAAAATTATTATCTTAACAAATCTATCTCAGTCTGATGTTAACTTACATGAAACTGTCAGAGAAAGCTTAAAAGTAGATGCGTACTATGTAAAATCACAAATCTCACCATCACAGCTAGTGGCACATATTACCGCCTTATTACAATGAAAAATTACTCGGCAACAGGGCTGGTACTCAGGCGCCACAATCTTGGCGAGGCCGATAGAATATTAACAATATTTACGCGTGAAAAGGGCAAGATTAAGGTAGTTGCAAAGGGAGTAAGACGCGGCAAAGCAAAGCTTGCTGGTCATCTAGAGCCTTTTTGTGAGATTGAGTTGCGTTTTGTAAAAGGTAGAAATCTTGATTTAGTAATTGGTGCAGAAGCCACGCATATTTTCCGCCTTCCGATGCAGATTGAAGATACACTTGTTACAAGCTATACAATTTTAGAGATTCTCAGTAAGATGTTGCCAGAAGAACAGCCTAATGAAACAGCATACGATTTATTAGTTGAAGTTCTAACTATACTCTGTGAAGATATTAACCCGCATTTGGTTACTCAATACTTTAGTCTTAAGTTCTTACAAACTATTGGTTCACAGCCAGACTTAGACGATACTGTACCGGGTAGTAGACACTATCTTGCATATGATTCTGGTCAGGTATTACCCCAAAGACCCCATGAACATTATGGAATTATTTCTGACGAGACAATTAAGCTTTGGCGACTCATATATACAAATCCATTAAATCAGATAGCCCGTATCAATGAAGTAAACGATGTACTACTAGAAGGTGAAAATTTATTAACCCAATACTATCAATATCACTTTAATCTAAAATTTGTTAGCCCAAAGGTTTTTCAAGCTAAGTAGTTATAAGGTATAATAGTTTCTATGAAAACAGACAAACCAGACAAAGATAAGTCTAAGATTAATATGGAAGAGCTTGTAAGCTATTGTAAAAGGCGTGGTTTTGTATTTCAGGCATCTGAAATATATGGCGGCATTGCTGGATTTTGGGATTATGGCCCATACGGAGTTGAACTTATTAATAATCTCAAACGTGCTTGGTGGAAAACTTTTGTATATCAAAATCCAAATATTTTTGGTCTTGATAGTGCAATTATTCAGAGTCCGAAACTTTGGGAAGCAAGTGGTCATGTTGCAGGATTCGTCGACCCAATGATTGACTGTAAAGAATGCAAACACCGTTTTCGTGCTGATCATGTTGTTGAAGAGTGGATAGAAAAAGTAGAAAAAGAACAAAATGCTCCCGCTTTACCTACATATTCAGAATCTCTCGACGTGCTTAATGAATATCTTGATAGTTTTAAGAAAGAGATTAGTTGTCCGAACTGTGGTAAATTTGGGACCTTCACGTCAGCTAGACAGTTCAATATGATGCTCACCACTCATGTTGGCCCGGCCGAAGACGACACAACCTTAACATATCTACGACCCGAAACTGCAGGTGGTATTTACACTAATTATGAAAATGTTCGTGAAACCACACGAGCCAAGATACCTTTCGGTATCGCACAGGTCGGTAAGGCATTTCGTAACGAGATTACGCCCCGTGATTTTGTTTTTCGAACACGAGAACTAGAGCAAATGGAAATGCAATATTTCATCCAGCCAGATGTTAGAGAAGAAGAGTATGCAAAATGGAGAGAATTTACCTGGAATTTTTTACTTGATGTAATTGGATTGTCAAAAGAAAATATTAGTTGGCACGAGCATGGTGAAGACGAGAAGGCTCACTATGCTGCTGCTGCCCATGATGTCTATTATAATTTTCCTCATGGCAGAAAAGAATTGTGTGGCATTCATGACCGAACTGATCATGACCTAACTAGTCACATGAAGGTTAGCGGTAGAGACTTAAGCTACTTTGATGAAGCAAGCGCAAAACGTTTTACTCCAAACATTATCGAATCATCAATGGGTGTTGGACGGTTATTTGTGGCTGTGCTCACCGAAGCATATATTGAAGAAGAAGTTGGTGATGAAACTCGTGTTGTCTTAAAGCTCAAGTCAGAACTCGCACCTGTCAAAGTAGCTATTCTACCACTCAGTAAGAAGCCAGAGCTGAGCAAAGTAGCCAAAGAAGTATTTGCTTCTGTTGCCGGGGAATACAATGTAGAGTATGACGAGACTCAGTCTATTGGTAAGCGCTATCGTCGTCAAGATGAGATAGGCACACCTTACTGTGTAACGGTAGATTTTGAGAGTATAGATGACCAGGCTGTGACAGTGCGCGATCGTGACTCTATGAAACAAGAACGGATTAAGATAGTTGAGCTTAAAAGTTATTTGGCCGACAAGCTAAACTTGGTAGTACGATGAAAGAATTTTTTGGAATTGCAGCCGGACTTCTAACTGGAATTGCAGCTATTCCATACATTATTGATATTGTTCGCAAAAAAGCTAGGCCCGAGCGTGCCTCATGGTTTATTTGGCTGGTTTTGGCGGTAATTGCTTTTTCTACTCAGTTTGCCGAAGGAGCTACGTGGTCGCTAATAATTACTGCGGTTGATTCAATTGCAGTTTTAATAATATTTTTACTTTCGATAAAATATGGTGAAGGTAGGATAACTCGGCGCGATAAGATTGGTTTAGCAGTTGCTGGCATCGGGCTAGTACTTTGGTTTATTACTCGCCACGCTGTTATAGCTTTACTCTTTATTGTCGCCGTCGATGCCAGTGGCGTTGTACTAACACTAATAAAAACGTATCAGGAGCCTGATAGTGAAACATATACTATGTGGTTGCTGGTTGCTTTTGCCGCAATCATGAGCTTACTTTCTGTTAGTATTTATACTGTTGGAATATTAATTTATCCATTCTATCTTTTTGTAGCTAATGTATCGGTCCCAATCGCCAAGTATACTGGCGAAAACTTAAAATTAAAAAAGAAATCTGTTAAACCTTAAAGATAATACCTACAGCTAGACCAATAGTGGCAGCAATGCCACCAATAATAAGCACTTCTATAGCGGAACGAGTTGGGCTTTTATGGCTCAACCGACCTTTATATATTCCCAAGAAAAACAAACCAATTAGGGCAGAAACAATACTCACAGGAATTGCCTGTATGTGCGGTAAAACCAGATAAGGAAATAGAGGTATCAAACCGGCAACTATATAACCAATAAAAATAATTAGCCCACTAATAAAGGGGCTAGCAGGAACTTTTTCTTTTTCTATGTCTTCTTCGGTCTCTTCAGAGATAAATTCGCTGGCTGCCATGGAGGTTGATTCGACGGCAATAATAACAAGAGAGGTCGCAATAATGGCACTTTTGCTCGTCGCACCAATAGCGATACCCGCTAGAGCACCAGTTGTAGAAACTAAGCTATCTTCTACACCAAAAAATCCACTATGAATATAATCTGGTGATATTCTTTTACGGTGTTTCATTGTTTAAGTATAGCATATCGAGCATAACTAGTTTCGTAGAGTGTTCGTAAAAGTATGAATTAAGGCTATGTATAGGCAAAAAAAATCTTTCTAAAACCCTATAAACTTTAGGTAAAATACTTTACAGTGGGTAGGTAGGCGTACTATAATGGTGTTAGTGGGTAAAAGTGGGTAAGAAAAATCTAGAAAGAACAATACAAATGGATTACTTTGAACGCAAGCTAGATGACAAAAACCGACTAACACTACCCAGGCAACTTAGAGAAGAATTTGGTCAAAACGTAGTTATCACACCAGGCTTTAAAAACTACCTGCATATCTATCCAGAATCGGTCTGGAACAACGATATGGAGCAAGCATTGCAAGGTGATATATTAGATGAAGCTACGGCAGACCTAAATGTGCGTTTTCGAGCTGGTAAAACAATTGCCAAGCTTGATAATAAGCAGGGGAGAATAACCCTAGAAGCTCATCACATGACTCTCCTTGGTAACAAAAAAGATCTTGTTGCTGTCCGCGCTGGAAAATACTTTCGTGTCAGCACTAAGTAAAAAAGAAGAATTATTTGATGGTCTTTTATAAGACAATTGCTCATTAAAAACTAAAACAAATACAAAAATCAAAGTTAACTATTTGGCAGTCAGTGAGCGTTCCTGGAGGGTGACGCTTAAAATAATACTCTAGTACGTATATGCAACACAAAACTCCACCTCACAAACTATCTCTATTTATCAAGGACTTATTTATAGGTCCTTGCCACACTTTAACTACCCAAACTATGGGTAGTTTACAAAAAAACAAAAACAAAAACACACAGCTGGCTGCTGAATAGGTAACCTTGACATGAAAAGACACACACCAGTTTTAGTGAGTAAAACAATAGAAGTACTGCACCCTCAATTAGGTGAGCGGTTTGCTGATGTAACTGCCGGATATGGCGGACACGCAAGCGAATTATTACAAGCAGTGGGGACAAATGGCTATGGCTATTTGTTTGATAAAGACACAGCGGCAATTAATGCACTAACTAAAAAATTTAGTACGTGCAATAACGTATCGATCACTCAAGCCGATTTTGGAAAGCTTGATTGGGAAAATGCTATGCCAGAGGTTGATATGATTTTCGCAGACATTGGAGTTAGTTCTCCGCAGATTGATGCCCCAGAGAGAGGCTTTAGCTTCTCTCAATTAGGGCCACTTGATATGCGAATGAATCAAGGCCAAGATCTGACAGCGTATGACATCGTAAACGCATATTCACAAAGAGACATAGCTGATATCTTGTATCAATACGGAGAAGAACGAGCGAGTAGAAAGATTGCTCAGGCAATTGTAGATAAGCGTCAAAATTCTCCAATTGAAACTACCCATGAGTTAGCTGAAATTATTACTCACAGTACTGGTAAATCTGGTAAAATCCACCCGGCCACCAAGAGCTTTCAAGCATTGCGAATCGCCGTTAATGGTGAGTTAGAAGCATTAAAAAACGCTTTGCAACAAATGCCTAATTGTCTCTCACTAGGGGGCAGAATAGCTATTATTAGCTTTCATTCTCTTGAAGATAGACTTGTAAAACAAGCATTTAAGGCTCTGTGTACACCGACCCGTGACGGATTCGGCCAGATTGTGTCGCCAGCAAAATTTATTGCGGTTACCAAAAAACCCATTAAGGGTTCGGAATTTGATGTAAACAATCCACGTGCACGGAGTGCAAAACTACGTGCCGTCGAGAAAATTAATTAAAACAAAAATAAAAGGAGGGTTATACAATGACCTTAGTTATCAAAAATGAAAGTCCTCGTGCTCGTAAGCTAAAAGTTCGTGTTATTACTGTTCAGTAGATAAGTAGTAGTCGTTTTTTAAGCTTACAAAACAACTCTATAAAACAAAAACAAAAACAAAAAAATAAAAAGGAAACAAAATATGACTTCAGCGACAGTAGGATTACGTCGAAACCAAAACTTCACTCGAAAAAAACTTGAGTTTCAAACAGGGCCCATCTCGATCGGCTTAATGCTACTTGGCTTAATTATATTATTGTCATTATTGTATCTAAATCAAATTACAAAAACTTCGGTTTTTAATTATAAAATTTCTAACTTGCAGGCCAAACAAAACACCCTAGAGACAAGCAAGCAAAAACTGCAGATTGAAGCAGCTAGAGTGCAGTCTTTAGCATCAGCTAAGGCTAATGCCTCAAAAGACGGCTTAGTAAAAACAGATGCAGTTTCGTTTGCCACTGCGCATTAAATCTTATGCAAACAAATTTTCGTGCTCGGTGGCGAGTGTATGCCCTGACAGTATTGGTTGTGTGCCTATGGCTTGTTGTCTTGGGACGCCTTTTTTATGTTCAGGCAATAAAAGGAAAAGATTATTCAGCAAAAGCAATTAGTCAACAATCAAGAAAATTTGAAATACCTGCACATAGAGGATTAGTTTATATTAATGAAGCAAGCGGTTTGTATCCCATTGCTCTTAATAATGAAGTATATACCCTTGCAATTGATCCAAAATTTGTAAAAGACAAGCAAAAAACGGCCGATAAAATTACTGAAGTTTTACGGATTCCTGAAAAAGATATAAATGCCGTATTAAATTCCTCAAGCCGGTATGTCGAGCTAAGTAAAGATATTTCTACCGATCAAGCTACACAATTAAAGAAATTTGAGCTTCCTGGAGTTATTTTACAGCCTCATGCCAGTCGATATTATTCTGAAGGGCCACTATTTTCTCATGTACTTGGCTATGTGAATGATGACGGTAAAGGACAATATGGATTTGAACAGTTTAGTCATGATGATCTGGCAGGCCAAAACGGACAATACAATACCACGACAGATGCTCTTGGTGTACCAATCAATAGTGCCGAAAATACTTTGGTGAATCCAAAAGACGGTAAGAGTTATGTTTTGACTCTTGATAGGGGTTTGCAGTCAGTTGCCGCTGAAGCTATTAAAAGTGCTGTCGAATCAAATAAGGCAGAATCGGGTAGTATTATTGTTATGGAGCCAAGTACAGGAGCTATTAAAGCCATGGTAAATTATCCAGATTATGACCCCAATGCTTTTCGGAGTGTAAAAGATTATTCATTATTTTCAAATAAAGCCGTGTCTAGTTTATTTGAGCCAGGTAGTGGTTTTAAGGTCTTAACAATGGCTGCCGGTTTAGATAGCGGTAAGGTAACGCCGACAACGAAATATGATGATACTGGTGAAATTGTGGTTAGTGGTAAGACAATTAAGAATGCTGAGAATCATAAGTTTGGGATTCAAACCATGACAGACGTTATTCAGAAGTCACTCAATACCGGGGTGGTGTTTGTTCTGCAGCAACTCGGTACAGATCCGAAAAAAATCACTCCTGCTAGCAAGCAAGTATTCTATGACTACTTACAAAAATTTGGTCTGGGCAAAGTAACAGGCATAGAACAGGCTGGAGAGGTGAGTAGTAAGGTAAAATTATCAACTGCTTATGATGTAGACTACGCCAATATGAGTTTTGGGCAGGGTATTTCAGTAAATTCGATGCAACTTGTTTCGGCTGTAGGCGTAATCGCTAACAAAGGTAATCTCGTGAAGCCACATTTGATAGCCGGAGAAGTACAGAACGATCAAGTAGTAAACCCTTACAAGACTCAACTAGTACGCAATGTAATGAGTGCAGAGGCAGCAGCCCAGACTGCACAAATAATGACGCAAGTTGTCGAGCATGGCTCAGGGTATTTAACCCGTATGAAAGGGTACAGTATCGCAGGTAAAACAGGCACGGCCCAAGTGCCACGTGCCGATGGAAAAGGGTATGAAGAAAATAAAAATATTGGAAGTTTTATTGGCTTTGCGCCGGCTGATGACCCAAAATTTGTAATGTTTGTACGAGTAGACTATCCGAAGGTAGAAGGATTTGCTGAAAAAACTGCCGTTCCTGCCTTCGCCACAGTCGCAAAAGAGCTGTTTCGTTATTATCAGGTGCCACCTGCTGGGAATTAACGTAAAAATTTGCTAAAATGAGAGGTACACATTATGTTTGATACAACCTTATCAGTTCAGATGACCCATATTCTTTTGCAAGGCTTTGTTTGTTTTGTGCTAGCAATGATTTTTACCCCAATCTACACACGCTATGCCTTTAAGCTCAAACTGTGGAAGCAACAAAGAGAGACAACTACAACAGGTGAAAAGGCTCCAATTTTTCGTAAATTACATGCTGCAAAGTTTAAGCGCAATATTCCAACGATGGCTGGTATTATTGGGGTTGTGGCTGTTACTATAACCATGCTGACGCTTAATTGGAGCCGTAACCAAACCTACCTACCGGTTTTTGGCTTAGTTGCAGCGGGTGCAGTTGGGTTTTTAGACGATCTTATTAATATTCGAGGGAGTGGTAAGGGGGTGGCTGGCTTACGTTCATCTCTTAAGTTCTTTTTGATTTTTGGTATCGCACTAGTGGGCGCTCTCTATTTCTTTTTCCGTTTAGGCTATAGTCAAATTCACGTACCGGCTGTAGGTAATTTTGAGATCGGCTGGCTATATATACCACTATTTGTCTTGGTAGTTGTTGCGACAGCTAATGCGGTAAATATTGCCGATGGGCTAGATGGCTTAGCCGGAGGCTTACTTGCAAGTAGCTTTGGGGCTTTTGCAGTTATTGCCTTTGCTCAGGCCAATTATGGTATTGCTGGTTTTTGTCTAGCCATGGTTGGTGCAGTACTGGCCTATACATGGTTTAATATTTATCCAGCTCGATTCTTTATGGGGGATACTGGCTCTTTTGCTTTTGGTACTGCACTTGGAATAGTGGCGATGCTTACTAATATGGCTTTTGTACTACCTATTGTTGGCGCAGTATTTGTAGTAGAAGCCGGCTCAAGTGTTATTCAGATATTATCAAAAAAAATCTTCAAACGAAAAATATTTCTTTCAGCTCCACTACATCATCACCTTGAAGCAATTGGCTGGCCTGAAACCAAAGTCACTATGCGCCTATGGATTATTGGTGCAGTTAGTGCCGGGTTTGGAATGTTGATTGGTCTAATTGCTCGAGGATAAATAGTAATGTCAGCAAAAATCTCCCAAAAATCTAGATCAACCTTTGCAATTGCCCATAGACCCGATTACTTTTTAGCAGTACTGGTTCTTATTTTGATTGCTATTGGCCTTGTTATGATTTATTCAACTGGCTGGATAACTGTACTCAAACAAACTGGTGGGAGTAGTGATAAGAATGGATTCTTTTACACTCAACTTTTGAGTTTTACCCTGGGAATAGCTGGCTGGTTTGTGGCGAGTAAGGTACGTTATACGTTTTGGCAAAAGTATGCCAGCGTATTTTTCTATTGCTCATTGGCCCTAATGTTTTTAGTACTTGTACCAGGTATTGCCGTAAAAACAAATGGTGCAGCCCGCTGGGTACATTTTGGGCCAATTAATTTTCAACCCGTAGAATTTTTTAAACTCGGTACAGTCTTGTTTTTTGCCGCCTGGATAGAAAAAAACCGAGATAAAATGAATAAACCAGTTGAAGGCCTATTACCACTTTTACTGATTTTAGTGATCGCAATGGTACTGGTTGTTGTTTTACAAAAAGATATGGGCTCAGCAATGGTAATTGCTGCCTCAATCTTAACTATGTATTTTGTTTCTGGTGTGTCTATCTGGATGTTTTTGACTGCAGTTGGTGCATTAGCTGCGGGTGGGGTGGCACTAATTATCAGTTCACCATTTCGTTTAGCACGCTACATTACTTTTCTTGACCATAGTGGTGACCCTACTGGTGCGGGCTACCATATTAATCAAGCATTAATTGCATTGGGGTCTGGTGGAATGGTTGGTAAGGGCTTAGGTAAGAGCCTGCAAGCATATGGCTATTTACCAGAGGCAACCAATGACTCTATCTTTGCAATTATTGGTGAAGAGTTTGGTTTTATTGGCTGCTCAGCAATTATTGGTATTTTTATGTTACTACTATGGAGAGGGTACAGAATTATTCAAAATGCGCCAGATAATTATGCTAAACTAGTTGCTACCGGAATAATTGCCTGGATTGGCTTTCAGGCATTTTTCAATATTTCTGCTATGCTCGGTATTATTCCTCTGACAGGCATTACATTGCCATTTATAAGCTACGGTGGTACAAGCATGATGACTCTTTTGGTTGCAATTGGAATTTTACAGAATATATCACGTTACACGAAAGGAGAAGAACTAGATGAAAATCGTGGTTTGCGGCGGCGGGACAGCCGGACACATAACACCAATTCTAGCGGTCATAGACGCCCTGCACGCGTC
>JACDEK010000061.1 GCA_013816445.1 Candidatus Saccharimonadota bacterium | reverse complement strand
GAATACCCCAAAGCGAATGACCCTGGCCCAGCCGCGGTAATTGCAAATCCCTCAGCGCGACCAAAAGCAAAGCTCCCAGTTCCACTAGCTGTAATGGGGCTTTGATTGTAGCCACCAGCAAATGAATCTTGCCCACTTGCTGTACCACTACCAATTGCAAAACTACTAAGTCCACTCGCTATAGAATTATTGGCAGCAAATGAAGTATCACCACTCGCCACAGAGAGATAGCCTGTTGCCATAGCGTAGTTATTGCTTGCAGTAGTCTGTCTACCAAACGCCACAGCTGCCAAGCCCGCAGTTACTTGAGACTGATACCCCATGGCAAATGAATCTTGACTTGCCGCCGTAGTAAGCTCGCCACCCGCAAATGACACATAGCCGCTAGCCGTACCAGCACCCGTACTAAATGCATAGCTATTACTAGCTGTAGAGCCAGAAAATGCCACACTTGCATCAGTACCAAATAATGCTCGAGTCGTGTTGGCTGTTTTAATTGTCAGAGTATAATTATCATTTGTACCTAAGCTAGCCGTGGTACCAAAACTATTACCACCCTTTAAGAAACAGGTAGGGCAAGATCCAATTACAGCTGCGGATATCGAATTATCGACATATTGGCGACTTACGAGCGAGAGGGGTTGGTACGCATAGTCAGCCGCGTACCGTAAACCAGTGCCATCACCACTGGTAATTGTGGTAGTAGAACTCATTGCAATAGTCGTGCCGTTTGATACTAAGTTCAAGCCACCCGTATTATTCGTAATCGATTGAGTACCAGCAGCAAAAGTAATACTTCCACTTGAAGTAAGTGCACCAGCATTACCAATCTTAAATACTACACTACCTGTTCCGTCTTTTGCCTGGAATAAATCGGCTGTCTGACCAGTTGCCCCGCGAACCACACCAACCACATTGGCACTATTGGCACTTTGAATATTAAAGTTGGCAGTATTTTGTTGGGCAACACCATTCTGGATATAAAAACCCGAGCTACCCGATGATGCACAGCCAGTATTGTCACACACCAAATTACCACCCACCCGCAAACCAGTACTTGAATTAATGTCACCAGTAACATCAAGTGGATAGGCCGGTGCACCGGTGCCAACTGCCACTCTTTGATTAGTTGTATCCACAACCAAAATATTTGTACCACCAGAGTTCTTTACTGTAAAACCAGTCGTTGAATCAGCCGCATTGCGTGCTATAAATGTACCTTCAAAAGTATTATTACCAGTAAAAGTTTGGTTGGCATTGAGCTTGGCTAGATTACTCGCATCGCTTAAATTTGAGCTCGCAAAAGCCACACCATTAATCTGAAACTGACTTGTGGTGTTTATATTGCCACTAGCATCAACGTTTGCCAAAACCGTACCAGCAGAATTTTGAAAATCCAGTAAATCAGCTACCTGAGCTACTGCACCGCGAATTTTTCCGCCTACCGCATTAGCAGCACTCGATTGAAAATTAAAGTTGGCCGTTGTTTGTAATACGGTTGAATTATTAATAAACGAGCCACCTCCACCACCGGCAATGCAGCCCGTACTATCGCACACTACATTACCACCAACGCGAAGATAGGTGCCAGCATTAATATCGCCTGTCACATCAAGAGCAAAAGCGCCAGGTGCACCATTAATACTAACATTTGGCGCCGCAATACTAACAAGCACACCGGTATCGGTAATGCTGCTATCAGCAATTGATTGTGCACCAGTAAATTTGGCGAGTTTATTACTTGTACCACCGGGTGAACTAACTGTGCCTCCCCCACCGCCACCGCCACAACCCCCACCACCTGCAGTTGTACAGATTGTATATGTACCGGCAGCAACAGATGCATCAAATTGATAAGTCACATTACCGGCCGACACACCATTAAAGTTTACTTTTACATTACCGCCGGCATTGGTAGAGTTAAGACTTGTTAAACTATTACCTTGCAAGGTAAGATTTTGCGTGTTTGAACCTATTGTCATTGCGGCAGTTGGTGTAATGGTATTAACGGTCAGTGGCTGTGAAAAAGTATTATTTCCGCTAAAAGTCTGGTTACCATCAAGCCGAGGCACATTTGCACTTAAACGTGCATCGAGTAACGTTCCACTGGTAATATTACTGGCGTTTAAGCTCGTTAGGTTACCACCATTCAGAGTTGGTAAATAACCAAGATTATTCAGCTGTACTAATTGATCGATACCATTAAAAACATTACCTTGTGTTGTAACCGAAGTCGAAAGCCGCGCGTTACTCAATGTGCCACTCATAATTTGGCTAGCATTTAAGTTTGTTAGTGCACTGCCATCACCCGTAAAACCATTAGCCGAAAGTGAACCGTTTAAGCTAGCGCTCCCAGCTGGCGAGATGCTTAAGCGATCAACACCACCAGCCCGTAAAACCAAGTTAAAAGGGTCATTTGTACCAATAACGGTCGGAGCGCCAAAGGCATTACCGCCCTGACTAATACAGGTCAAACAGCCAGCCGTCGTATTCCAAACTAATGTACCTGTGCCATCGTTAGTAAGCACACCCGCTCCCTGAGACTGCGGCCAATTATAGTTTTGCCCAGCAATTGATGTCGCAACCGGCAAGCCAACTTGCCCAGTAAATAAATTTGTAGCTGTAAAAGTTTGATTGGCATCTAGCAATGCAACATTTGCCGAAAGCCGAGCATCATTAAGAATACCTTGAGTAATATTTGTCGCGTTTAAATTTGTTAAATCGGCCCCATTACCCGTAAAACTGTTGGCAGTAATTGCTCCGTTAATAACTGTATTGCCGTTAACAACAACAAGCCCTGGTGCACTATCTGCCCTTACAGTACTCAAGCTTGTTAAATCAGCTGATGTATTACCATACTGAGCGACTGGTTTACTAGTCTTATTTTTGGAAAGATACAGTGCCAGCCCTGAGAGCAACAATAAACAAGCAACAATTGCTGTACCTACATAAAATGCCGTACGTAGAGAATGGTTATGAGACCACCGGGAGTTTGCTTGAGAATTTTGCTGATTAGATTGTTGGCCCGAAGCAGATTTACTAGTATTAAAAACCTCTTCACTCAGAGGTGATTCTTGAATGAGTCTACTAGAAAATAAGTCTCCTGAAATATTCTTTTGAGGTGACGTAGCGCCACCCTTTGAAGATAGAACAGATTGAGATTCTTTTATTGGGTTATTATCCAAAACTAATTAAAACTCCACTCATTAAAATCTACAAATTCCTTATTTATTGAAGGGTGTAGAAACTTCGTTTTTCTATGAAACTTATCTAGTTATTATTCTAATACTTATTAGTATTAAATACAAGCTATTACCAGATAAAAAACTCATTTTTTCTCAAAGACCCAAACACGTAAAATGCTGTATCTTTTTACATTAAAAACTAAATATTCACAAAAACATAAGCCTCGGTATTTGTAACTTCAACAAGACCTCTTTCGACTGGAATTTTTTCAATACCCTTTGCTGATTGCACAACAAGCTCACAGGGACTTAATAGGCACAAGAAGTTCGCATGATCAGCGAGAATATCAAATGGCCCACTTTTATTTTTTGCAGATAACAAAAGAGCTGGCCCTTCAAAATAGGTCTGAAAAGGCGAAAAGATTGTGAGAGAAAAGGTTTTTTTGAATTTCATACCTATGTAGTACCTTTAAGAATTTTTTCTACGCCCTTAAGAGTATCGGCGCGCGATACATATTCACCCTTCTTGCCGGTATTTCTTTCTGTAACAAACATGGTTTGTTTAAAGAACTCCATCAAATCTCGCGCCTGATAATAGGCCTGTCTGTCAGCCTCAGAAAGCTCGGTCTCACCAATAATTGCCACGATCCCCTTGAGTGATTGATACTTTTGTAAAATTGCCTGCACCTCACGTACTAAACGCACGTGTTTTTCACCAACAATTTCTGCTGTTAATAATGCAGAGCTGGTGTTGAGCAAATCAACAGCCGGGAATCGCCCTTCTTCCATAACCGACCTACTGAGTACAACTACAGAATCAAGCTGAGCAAAAACTTCGGTTACCGCCGGATCACTCAAGTCGTCAGCTGGCACAAACAAAGATTGTACTGATGTAATTGAGCCGTGCTTAGATGAGCTCAGGTTTTCTTGAAAAGTACCAAGTTCTGTAAATAAAGTTGGTTGATATCCACCCTCAGAAGACACCTCTCCCATCAAAGTCGAAAGTTCATTACCTGCCTGTAAGAATCGATAGACATTATCAACAAAAAACAAAATATCTTTTTTATAGGTATCACGCATATAACGTGCAACTGAGGCAGCACTAGCTCCTACTAAATATCTCAGTGCAGCGTTCTCGTTCATTTGCGCTAAGTACATAACAGTACTATCAAGTAATTTTGCAGACTCCAAAGTATCGTACAGCTCTCGAGCTTCACGCATACGTTCGCCAATGCCTACAAAAAACGAAATACCCTGACTTGACTGTGCAACATTATGCATAAGCTCGGTAGTCAAAACTGTTTTACCAACCCCAGCTCCTCCCACAATACCAATCTTACGACCATGTACGAATGGTGCAAAGAAATCAATTGCCTTAATACCAGTCTCAATAATACTGGGTTTTTGTGATGCCATAATCTCAGTGCTTTGCTCGTTGGTCGCTGGTATATAACTCACCTTATTGAGTGGATCATTATTATCAAGAGTTTCGCCGAGTGCATTAAAAACTCTACCAAGCACCGAGTCTCCGACTGGTAGCTGTAAGGTTTCGTTAGTACCAGTTAATTGTAAACCTGCATGTAACGTTGCTTCGGTAAGGTTAATAGCAACCAATTCGTCACCTGGCAATAGGGCCATAATCATAAAACGTGCTTTTGGCTGACCTTGTAAGCTCAATAACTGACCAATACTTGGCTGCGAACCCTCATAGCTTGCATTAATAACTACTCCTCGAACACTATTTATTGTGGCTTTTATT
>JACDEK010000011.1 GCA_013816445.1 Candidatus Saccharimonadota bacterium | reverse complement strand
GATGATGGAGTAAAGCCACAAACAAAAGAGGCTATAGAGCATGCTAAAGAAGCTGGCGTATCACTTGTAGTGGCAATTAATAAAATTGATAAGCCGGGTGCTGATGCTAATAGAGTAAAACAAGAGCTCTCTGAAGTAGGTGTACTTGCCGATGACTGGGGTGGAGAAGTACCCTGTGTAGAGGTTTCGGCCAAAAACAATGAAGGGCTTGATAAGCTTATTGATGTGGTTTTGCTTGTTGCAGATATACATGACCCTACGGCAGTATATACAGGGCTTGGTAATGGTGTCGTGATTGAATCTCATTTAGATACAGGCCGTGGGCCAGTTGTCACTTTGTTACTACAAAACGGCGAACTACGTATTGGTGATTGGATAGTGGTGGGTAAAAGCTATGGTAAAATTCGTAACCTCGAAGATTTTACTGGCAAGGCAATTAAAAAAGCTACACCGGCTATGCCAGTTGTTGTAAGTGGGCTTAAAGACTTACCGGCCTTTGGTGATTGGTTTGAAGAAGTTACAAATGAGAAAGTTGCCAAAGACTGGATGAACACTCAGTCACGCAAAGCCAGCTTTAAAAGCTTAACCGCTACAAAAAGCATGAATTCTTCTGATATTTCTCGTGCGGTTATTGACGGTAAGGTTAAAGAGCTAGCTATATTAGTAAAGGCCGATGCGCAGGGCTCGCTCGAATCTCTAACAAGTTCTCTCCAGGCTATTGGTAATGATGAAGTACGTGTTAAAATTATTAGCTCTGGCGTGGGTGATATATCTGAAAGTGACGTGAATACTGCAAATGCCGGTAACGCACTTATCTTAGGCTTTAATATTGGTATTTCAGGGCCTGTTAACCAGCTAGCCAAGCGCAGTACGGTTGAGTTTAAATTATATAAGATTATTTATGAACTTCTTGATGATGTGCGTGACTGGCTTAGCACATTACTCGAACCAGAAATTATTGAAACAGAACATGCCAAGCTAAAAATTCTTGGGGTCTTCAAAACCTCTAAAAATCTTGTTATTTGTGGAGGTAAAGTAATATCGGGTAAAATTACACCAGACCTTGCAGTAAAAATTGTAGCTTCTAAAAAAGAAATTGGTCTTGGTAAGCTAGTGAGTCTACAGAAGAACAAAGAAGTATCAAAAGAAGTTGTAGAAGGTGAAGAATGTGGCTTGAGTATTGAAACTTCAGCGCCTATTGAAGTTGGTACAGAAATAGTATTCTTCTCAAGTCATTCAAAGCCACGAAAGCTTTAAACGAGCTAGAATAGTATGAACATCAAGAATCAAAAAATCGCTGCAATTATTCAAGCGAGTAGTAGTCAGTTTTTTGCCCAAAGAGAAATTTGTGGTGACAGCATCATTACAGTTACTGGTGTTGATGTGTCAGACGGCAGTAAGCATGCTGATGTATGGGTGGGTTTAATTAAGATTGACACAGATGATTTTACTAAGCGTATACCTGCTCTTAATGGTCTGTTGCGACATTTTCTCACCCAGACTTCAAGCTTTCAATATACTCCCGGTGTTCATATTAAGATTGATACCAGTAGTATTGATACCCAAAAAGTCTATTCATTACTGAAATAATCTTATTAGAACAGCTTTAGGTCAAATAGTAAGTGTATTTTCTCTTGTAATCACTATGACAAAAGCAGTATACTAGGTATATGAGCAAAGTAGTATTACTTGTAGAGGATAATGATTTTATCCGCAATATGTATCAGCTAAAGTTAGCCAAGGCTGACCTAGCTGTTGTAGAAGCTATTGATGGCAAAATGGCACTAGATAAGATTGCTGAGCACAAGCCTGATATTATTTTACTTGATCTAATGATGCCAAATGTTGGTGGCCTTGAAGTATTAAGAGAACTAAAAAAACAAGGTGTTGTACCTGGGTTGCCGGTTATTGTTTTAACAAACGTTATGGATCAGCAGACTATCGCAGAAGCTAAAGACCTGGGTGCCCGTGATTATATTGTTAAAACAGATCTTACACCAAGCCAAGTTGTCGAAAAACTCGAACCATTTCTAAAGTAGATTTTTATAGCCGTTGATAAATCCCTGTGCGTCCATAGATTTTTTGCTGGCCGGCTGCAATTCAAATATTTCTAAACTGCCGTTTTTACAGCCAAAATAAAGTTTTTTATTGCTTACTGATAGCTTGCCCTGTGGCATTTTTTCAGATGAGACTAGTGCTTGTGTAATAACAATTTGAGTATTTTGAGCTACTATATAGCTCTTTGGCCATGTGATATAAGCGCGTACTTGCCTCTCTAGATTAACTGCAGTTTCAGAGGGGTCTAGTAGGCCATTTTCTTTTTTAACTTTCTTACTATGTGTAATTGCAGATACATCTTGGGCGATGGGTGTGAGCTCTTGGGCTAAGTAGAGTTTGAGAGTTTCTGGTAAAATTGCGCAGTTGATTTCACTTAGGGCTACTCGCAAGTCAGGCTCAGTTATGCTAGGGGGAATAGTGTATTCGTTCCAGCTCAATATGGCTCCGGCATCTAGCTCGGGTACGATTTGCATAATTGTAACACCAGTTGTTTTGTCACCACCCAGAATCGCGGCGCGTATTGGGTCAGCTCCACGGTACTGAGGGAGGAGTGAGAAATGACTATTAATAATCTCATATTCAAAATAATCAATCACGTCTTCTGGTATTATTATGCCGTAGTCTAGTACAACTCCAACAGGTGAAGAAAACTTTTTTTGTGCAACTAGTGTACTCAACTCGGCTTTGTCTTTTGGCTTATAGTATGGAACAGAATTATCGTGAGCCCACTGCGCTACGAGGGTAGGTTGTACCTTGCCACTACTAGTTTTGGTGTCTGGCTTAGTAATGACACTTTCGATAGTGAATTCGTTTGAGAGAGCAATGAGTGCGTCTAAGCTTGTTTGCCCGGTTCCGAAAAATACCAGCGATAGAGAGCTCATGGTAACTGTACTTTATCATTACTCGTTAAGGGGCTGAGCTGACCTTCTTCATCAATACTGAGTAAGTTCTTACTATCTTTAACGTGGTCTAAAAATATAATGCCATGCATGTGATCTATCTCGTGCTGTAAAACTCTCGCCGGAAATCCTTCTAGGGTGAGTCGTATCTCATTACCTGCAGTATTTTGAGCTTTGACCTTGATTTTTAAGTGTCTACTAACTTTGCCATATATACCGGGTACGCTTAGGCAGCCTTCAATGTCAGTGATCATTTCGGCACTAGATTTTACAATTTCTGGGTTAATAAGTGTCGTAAAGTTTTTGTCTTTACTACTTTCAAAACTATCACGAACCACAGTTAGGCGAATAGGCTCACCAATCTGAATCGCTGCAAGGGCAGCACCAAATTCACTATCATGATCCCAGTCTAGTGTTGTTTCAATCATATTCTCAGCCATTGTACGAATTGAGTCATCAACAAAACCAATGCGTTTTGATTTCATTCTGAGAATCTTATTCGGTATGGTAACTATTTTTTTGATCATATGGTTTTAGTGTATTTCATGTATTTTAGTTAATCTACTAGCTAAATCTAGCTACATTAAGCTAATTGGGTCTAGGTCTGCTATCCAACCTGTCGGGAGAGTATTAGCAATCTCGATAAGTTTGCTACGGTTTTTGGCCTTTACAATTATATGTACAACATTTTGTCGAGCCAGTGATTTTCTTGTACGTAGATTTGGCCCCAGAACTTTTATCGTTGTGTCTTTACTAATGAGTCGAAAAAGGGCATTACCAGCTGCCATAGCTTTATCAGAACTTTTATGTGCGTACTCTAATTTTACCAGATAACAGAAGGGAGGGTAAAGAAAAGTCTGGCGATAAGCTATTTCTTGGTTAAAAAATGCTTCAAAGTCATGGTTTGCTGCAGCTAGTATAGTACTACTCTGCGGATTCCGTGTTTGAATAATGACTTTACCCTGTGTTTCTCGTCGTCCAGCCCGGCCAGCTGCTTGGGCTATGAGCTGAAAGCACCTCTCGGCAGCAGTATATTCGGCTATTTGCAGGGCACTATCGGCATCAATTATTCCTACTAAGTTTAGGTTAGCTATATCAAGTCCACGACTAATCATTTGGGTACCAAGAACAATATCTATCTCGCCAGTATTTAGCTGTGTATAGGTGTCTCGCAAATAGCGAAAATCAGAATTATCTCGGTCGATGCGTGCTACGCGTGCTTGAGGCCACAGACGAGTTATCTCCGACTCAAGTTTTTTAGTGCCATCTCCTACAAATCTTATATCACTACTGCCACAGTATGTACATTCAGCACCAGGTGCAATCATATATCCACAATAATGACACTTCAGCTTATTGATATCAGCATGGTAGGTAAGACTAATATCACAGTGAGGGCAATTGACAGCTTTACCACAACTATTACAAATTTGAGCACTCGCACTACCCCGCCTATTTAAGAAAAGTAGTATTTGTTGCTTATTAGCTAGTGTAGCCGTGATTGCTGTCTGGAGGGCTGCAGAAAGTAGGCCAGGCTCTTCATTCTTCATATCAATTATCTCACATTTTGGCAGAGTGCTATTGTGTCGGGTACTTAAGCTGACATAAGTAATTCTTTTAGATTGAGCGAGTTGGTAACTTCTGAGAGAGGGTGTAGCGCTACCAAGAATAAGTAAAGATTTGGTCAACTGAGCAATTCTCCCTGCAACAATACTAGCTTCGTAGCGGGGGGCAGATTCTTGTTTGTAACTTGGCTCGTGTTCTTCATCAACAATAATAAGACCGAGGTTATGAAGTGGTGTAAAAAGTGCTGAGCGGGGGCCAACAATGACTAATGGTGTGGTTTGTGACTTTTCTAGAGCATCAAGCCAGAGCCTTTTGCGTAGAGCAACACTTAAGCCAGAATGCAAAACAATCACATTGGCAAAATGATCTCGCACCCGAGACTCTAGTTGGGTTGTGAGCATAATTTCTGGTACAAGTAGTATGGTGCTTTTATTATTTTTTTGTACACTCTGAATAGCGTGTAAGTACACTTCAGTTTTGCCAGACCCGGTAATACCATGAAGCAGGCTGACTTTATTCATTATTATTTTCTCTAGGGCTAGGGCTTGAGTAGCCGAAAGTCTATTGAGGGGTTTTAACGCTACTTTCTTATTCCTGGCTGATTGACTAGGTGTTTTTACCTGAGATTTTGCTTTTATGCCACCTGGTAGCAGAGTTGACCAAACCGCTCGGCTTGAGCAAGAATAATACTGCTGTAGCCAGTCAGCAAGATCGATAAAATAGTGTGGGAGAGGAGTGGGTAGATCAATTATTTTACCAAGTGGCTTCATTGTATAGCCAATCGATTTTTTAGGTGTATTTACAGATCGCACAATACCAAGCGCAGATTTTTTGCCAAAAGGAATTTGATAGATTTCACCAATCTGAGGTGGCCGTTTGGTATCACCTATGTAGCTAAAAAACTTTTGTTTGGTTATTGCGTAGCTTGTGCACTCTACATTTGCATGCAATTCTTGCTTTGTTACGCGGTTGGTCGCCTTCATATTAGTAGTATATCGTTTTTTGTTCGGTTACCCAAGTGGGTTGTTTTGATATGATTTGCTTGAGGTGGGTCATTTCTGGTACTATACTCAAGTATTGAGGTGAATTGAAGGTAAAAGTACAAACTATGAAATTAAAAACTCGTTTTTATTTAATACTTGCATTTGTGGTAGTAGTTATACTGCTAGCTATTCCGCGTGAGGATAAAATTCTTTCTGCAATTGGTATTAAAGATACTCGGCTTAAGGTACGACAGGGCTTGGATTTACAAGGGGGCGCAAGCTTGTTATATCAGGCTGATCTGAGTAAAACTGCTCCAGCCGATAAGGCCAAGGCAATTAATGGTGTTGTTGATGTTATTAATAAGCGAGTAAACCCTACAGGTACCTCTGAAGTACTTGTACAGACCTCTGGGTCAGATAGGGTACTGGTACAGTTGCCAGGCGTGAAAGATATAGATGAAGCCATTAATCTTATTGGTAAAACAGCTCAACTAGATTTTTATCAGGTCAATACTGATAATTCTATTGTACCTAGTGATGTTTCGGGTAAAGACTTAGAAAGTGCTTCGGCCGATATAGATACACAGTCTGGCAAACCAGTTATTGCTTTTACGATGAAGGGTGACGCTGTACAAAAATTTGCTACACTTACAACTAAGATTAATCAAACTGGTGGAAGACTACTGATTGTGCTCGATAACCAACCTCTCTTTAATGGTACGGTGTCTACTGCAATTACCGACGGAAAAGGTCAGATGCAAGGCTTTAAAGACGTAAAAGATGCTCAGAATACGGCCGTTCTTCTGAATGCAGGTGCGCTACCGGTTCCTATTAGTATTGTTGAGCAACGCACTGTTGGAGCAAGCCTAGGCAGTGAGTCAATTTCAAAGAGTTTGCTTGCTGGTATTATTTGCTTACTTGCGGTGGTATTTTTTATGATTGCTTATTATCGTTTGGCTGGCGTGGTTGCCTCTGTTGCCTTAGCTATCTATACTCTTATAAATATTGATATTTTCAAGTTGAGTGTTGTTACGCCTTTTCCAATAGTCTTAACGCTTGCGGGTATTGCTGGGTTTATATTGAGTATTGGTATGGCGGTAGATGCAAATATTCTAATCTTTGAGCGCTGGAAAGAAGAAGTACGATCGGGTGCCAGCATGCCATCTGGGCTTGATGCTGGGTTTAAGCGGGCCTGGACAAGTATTCGAGATTCTAATGTTTCTACCTTAATAACCTGTATTATTTTGTACAACTTCGGTGCACCAATTATTAAGGGCTTTGCGGTGACGCTGGCTCTTGGTGTACTTATTAGTATGTTTACAGCCATTACTATTAGTAAGACTTTCTTACAAATGCTTATGACAACTTCTTTTGGAACCAACGAGCGCTGGTATAGATTTACAGATCAATCTAAGAAAAAGCAGGTAAAATCATGAATATAGTTGGTCTCCGTAAAATATGGTTTTCTTTTTCGATTATTATAATTATCCCCGGTGTAATTGCTTTGGCGCTGTGGGGTTTAAAACCAGGCATTGATTTTACTGGGGGTCAAGAACTTGAAGTTAGTGGTGGGAGTAATCAATCTCAACTCCATGATTTGGTCGCATCTGTTGGGGTGAAAGATATTACTGTGACAACTAGTGGTAGTGATAGATTGCTAGTGAGGTATAGCGACAAGGGAGTGGGTGAATCACAGGTAATTCATCAAGAGATAACTAAACTACTGGTTACAAAGGGCTTGAGTGAAACAGCTTTTAATTCTGTCGGCCCCTCGGTAAGCCGTGACATTACACGTAATGCAGCTATTTCGGTAGCTCTTGCTGCTCTAGCGATTATTTTGTATATTGCTTTTGCATTTCGTAATACTCCACCTCCAGTCAGTCCATGGAGTTTTGGTGTCACGGCCATTATTGCGGTATTACATGATATTCTCTTAGTATTAGGAGTATTTGCCATTCTTGGCCACTTCTTTGGGGTAGAGGTAGATAGTTTATTTGTGACGGCAATATTAACGGTTATAGGGTTTTCTGTACATGATACTATCGTGGTGTATGATAGAATTCGCGAGAACCTCAGGCGTTACAACCAGCCTTTTGAGCAGGTCGTTAATACCAGTATTTTAGAAACATTTGCTCGTTCTATCAATACTTCACTTACGGTACTTTTGGTACTCTTAGCCTTCTTGCTCTTTGGCGGTCAATCAATTCACTACTTCATACTGGCACTACTTATTGGTATTTTTTCAGGCACTTACTCATCCATATTTAATGCGTCACCATTACTAGTAGTTTACAATAATTACAAGATTAAACGTGCAAAAAAACCCAGTAAACCGAGTAAAACAAGCAAGAAAAAGTCCAAAAATTAGAAATTATTCTAGCATGTAGTTTGCTAAAATTTGAGAATAAGAGCGAGAATTAATATAACGACTACAGTCACGAGTATGCTAGCGATTACTATTGGTAAACGACTTTGCTTAGAGTCTTCTACGTACTGCGAGGCTACCGAGGCCTCGTTATTTTGTATATCTTGTTTTGCCATATTCTCAGCAAATGAAGGTGATATTTTTTGATTGGATTTATCTTTAGAAAGGCTATGCGTAAACCGTGGTGGTACTGCTTCAGATACAGATCCGAGCGGTTCCTGATTGCCTATAGGATTATCTTGGTAGTGGCTATTGATTAAGTGACTTTCATCGATAGGTTTAGGTAGTATAGCAATTTCTGGCATAATAAATTTTTTGACACTATGGGTGATCCCGCTGGTTTTTTGTGTCTGAGTAGATTTGGCCGTATGACTACTTTTTTGATTCACAACCTTCGTTTTTGAAGAAGATAAGTTTTTCTGAGGAGAAGCTTTTCCTGAGGTTGCTCGAGCTGTCGCAACTTTTTCAAAGCTGTGAACACTACCACAACCATGGCATAAATATCCAACAATTGATGGTGTGAGTTCGGTATTACAATCGGGGCAGAGAGATTCCATTGCTTATATTGTAGCATAAGCACAAAAAAATAAAAAACTGTTGTAAATACAACATACACTATAGTATACTAAACATAACAGGTGAGAACTGGGTGAGAAAAATAGTTTAAAAATAATACAAACACACTTATATTATGTTGCAATATTTCATTACATCTAAAACACGTCGTAAGATAATCATGCTTTTTTCAAAGTACCCAGATTATAAAATTCACATTCGAGGTCTAGCTAAGATAATTAAAGAAGACCCAGGCAATATCGCACGAGAGTTAGCTAGACTAGAAAAGATCGGTTATGTGCGCTCGGCCAAAGATGGTAATACAAAGGTCTACTGGGCAAATCAAACCTTTCTTTTGTTTAAAGAACTTCAAAGTATGGTACTAAAAACTTCAAATAAAAAACAATAAGATTGGCAAGATAGCTATGTAGAAAATACCAAAAAACTAACAGTAAATACAAAATCAAAAAGAAGAGGTTACAGTGACAAAAAAAATAGCAAATATAGTATCTAAATTCATCTATACAAACAAAAATCACCCATCTCAAAAACAACAAAAAATGCTCTCTACTCAAGAATATCTTGCGAGCCATAGAGATAGTCTTCAGCCACAAACTCCTTTAGGTTTTAAATCTAGAACAGGTAGTTCTTATTTTTTGACAACTTCTCGTTAAGTGCAGCCTACCTCGCCTTAGTTTAGCGTATAATTAGGAGTACGTATGGAGTATAGGTGACTAAAACTAAATGGATTATCAAATCACAGTCAGAGGCGACTGGTGATTTGGCTATGGTAGTCTTAAAAAATCGAGGTTTTGATGAAGAGCAAATTGAACATTTTTTACACCCAAGTTACCTAACAGACTTAGCAGATCCATTTTTATTGCCAGATATGAAGGCTGCTGTTGAACGTATTTTAACTGCAATAGAGTTACAACAAAAAATTGTAATTTATGGCGACTATGACATTGATGGTATTACAGCTTCTTCATTATTATATGATTTTTTTCAAAGCGCTGGGGCTCAGTCTATCGAGGTATACATTCCTGATAGGTTTGAAGAAGGGTATGGATTAAATAGCGCAGCAATTAAAGACTTAAAAAAAAGTGCTACTGATTTAGTTATTACCGTCGACTGTGGTGTGACAGCTGTCGTTCAGGCTAAGTTAGCAAAAACAATTGGCTTAGATCTGATTATTACTGATCATCATGAGCCGCTAGACGATATCCCTATTGGTCAGATAGCGCTTGTAAATCCAAAGCTTTCCACTAGCAAATATCCGTTTCGTGAATTGGCAGGTGTCGGAGTGGCTTTTAGCTTAGTTAGAGCATTATTGATACAAAAACCTACATTACTAAAAGCTGGCCAAGAAAAATGGCTTCTTGATCTAGTAGCTCTAGGAACTGTTTGTGACGTTGTTCCACTAGTGGGTGAAAACCGTGCGCTAGCAAGTTTTGGCCTGCAAGTGATGCGAAAGACCCGGCGGGCAGGTCTAAAAGCTCTGGCAGAAGTGAGCGCAACAGAAATTAGTCAAGTAAATGAAAGCGACCTTGGGTTTCGGTTTGGGCCTCGACTAAATGCCGCCGGTAGGCTTGAACACGCTAAAACAGCTCTAGATTTGTTATTAAGTACAGACTTAACTCAGGCACATGAGCTTGCTCAAAAGCTCAGTGAATTAAATACTGAAAGACAATCGCAAACTCAAGAAATATTTAACCAAGCTGATATGCAAGCAAAAAAATGCGGTCAAGATTTAGTACTTGTACTCGCAGATAAATCGTGGTCTCACGGTATAGTAGGTATAGTAGCAAGCAAAATAGCTGAAAAATGGCACAAACCCACTATCTTACTGCAAATATTAGGAGATACTTGTAAGGGCTCGGCACGCAGTTATGGAGATTTTTCAATAATTGACGGGCTGAATGCATGTAGCGACACATTAATTCAGTTTGGTGGACATAGCTTTGCGGCGGGAATGAAACTAAAGACAGAAAATGTAGAGCTTTTTTCACATACTCTTAATCAATATGCTTTAAAAGCCATTAATATTGAATCGATGTTACAGCGAATAGAAGTTGATGCTGTTTTACATAGTGAACAATTAAAACTTGAGAGTGTGGCAGTACTAGGCCCCTTGCAGCCATATGGAAACGAAAATGTTCAGCCAGTATTCTCAAGTACACTAGAGCTCGTTGAATATCGTTTGATTGGTCAACATCTTAATCATGTGAAGTTTCGGTTTATCACAGATAAAAAGAATTATATTGATGGCATAGCATTTTCATCCGCCCATAAATGGTCAGATTTAAAGACTGAACAAATGTACGATATAGCCTATAAACTACAAGAAAATATTTGGCAAGATGTTGCACGGTTGCAGCTAGAGGTTATTGATATTAAGCCCATTAGTGCTCATTCATAAAAGAACATCTATTTTATTCTTTTATGATAAAAAAAGCCTATATGTAAGTAAAATATAATATGAATCTGAATACAAAAATTTCACCTTCATTTCTTTGCCCTAACTATCTCCATTATTATATTTTATACATACTATTAAAAGTTGTTGTATTTTAAGCTAAATTAAGGTAAAATAATGCAATCATAAAGTAAACAGTAAGTAGTCTCTATCAGCGATAAAGACTTAAAAGAACCGAAAGGAACATAACCATAGTGTTAGAAGTAACTCGTAAAGATGATGAATCAGCAGAAAATCTAGTTCGTCGTTTTAATAAGAAAGTCATACAATCAGGTATTTTAGCTACAGCTCGTAAGAAAAAGTATTTTGAAAAACCTATAAGTAAACGAGAAGCTCGTGAAGTCGCTATTCGTAAGCGTATACGTAAAGAAGCTAAGACCCGAGAACTAATGGGAATCCGTTAGAAAGATCCTGTATGAGCTTGCAAAACCTCTCTGAACTAGAAGCTGATCTGCAGACTGCTGCAAAAACTCGTGATCAAATTAAGCTAAGTGTTCTCCGATTGCTTAAAAGTGCCTTAAAGAACTATGAAATTGAGGTTGGTCATGATGCGACGCCTCAAGAAATACTAGCAGTAGTACAAAAAGAAGCAAAAAAGCGCCAAGATTCAATTACTCAATACTCTAAAGCCAATAGAAATGATTTAGTTCAAGAAGAGCAGGCCGAGCTAACAATTCTTGATAGTTATCTACCAGAAAAACTCAGTGATGGCGAGCTAGATGCTTTGGTAGAGTCAGCAATCAAACAAACTGGCGCCACAAGCCTTGCTGATATGGGTAAAGTTATACAGCGAATAATGAAAGAAAGTGCTGGCGCTGCTGACGGAGCCGCCGTTAGTACTAAAGTAAAAGCCGCTCTTACCTAGGCATACGCAAGCTTAAATATATACACTACTATGTCAACTGTGCCAAACACCCTAATCTTTGCGACTGAGTTACCTGCCGAAGTAACTCCTGACTTATTACAAAAAGTATTTAGCTCTGTTTTAAAAGCCGTAGATTGGCGACTAAAAGGTACTATTTCACTCGCATTTACAAACAAAGCAGACAGCCAGAGAATTAATAAACAGTTTGCTGGTAATGATTATGCGACAGACGTACTAAGCTTTGTATATAAAAAAGATATACTCAGAACAGAAGATGAAATAATTGGTGAAATTGCAATTTGTACTCCTATAGCTATCGAACAGGCTCATCAATATGGTTCAAATATATCTTCTGAGGTCGCATTGCTTTTAACACACGGATTACTGCATCTGAATGGTGCTGATCATCAAACAAAGTCTGAACAGGCTAGCTTTGAAGACATTCAAAGTGCTATTATGAAGTCACTTAAGCTTATATATCACACAATGCCATGGTAACTTTTTCTAGTTTTCGTTATGCCTTTAAGGGGCTCAAATATGTTCTCAGATCAGAAAGGAATGCGCGCATTCACGTTATCTTTGCTGTACTCGCGCTTATTATGAGTATTTTGTTGCGTATTGGTCTTGAAGAATGGTTATTTGTAGTGACATCAATAACGCTTGTATTTTTTGCAGAGATAATAAACACCGCTATAGAGAAAACTTTAGATCTTGTCACTCAAGAAAACAATCAACTAGTAAAATTAATAAAAGATATGACAGCTGCGGGAGTTTTGGTGACAGCAATTGGCGCGGTCATTGTGGCTAGTGTTATATTTATACCGAGAATGTATGAATTAGTGAATGGATTAATTAAGTGAAGCATTTAGCTGTTATTATGGGTATGCCAGGGGCTGGTAAAGATACCCAGGCGGCTCTACTTGAGAAATCAGAGCATCTAACAGTTATTCGCGTTGGTGATGAAGTGAGAAAACTTGCTGCGCATGACAAACATTTGGCAGAAGAATTGCAGTCAGGTCAACTTGCGGATGAATCTGTTGTAGATGGGGTAGTATTAAGTGCATTAGATCACTCGCTGACAAATGCTCACTTATTGAGTGATGGGTATCCTAGGAGTTTAGATCAGGCCAGAGCATTGTCACGTATGTGTCAAAAGCTAAAAATAGATTTAGTTCAGGTACTATATCTTGAACTACCTGAGGACGAAGTATATACTCGTTTAAAGCTGAGAAACCGGGCTGATGATACCCCTGAAACCATTAAGAATCGTCTGGAGGTATTTTTTAAGGAAACCGAGCCCGTTCTTGATTACTATCGCGAGCACAACTTACTCGATGAAGTAAATGGACTTGGTACAGTTGAAGAAGTAGCAGACCGTATAAGAAAGGTTATAAAAGTAGTATGAGAACACGTATAAAGACTCCAGAAGAAATAATACATATGCGCCAGAGTGGGAAAATTTTGGCTGAAATATTGCAGATTCTAAAAAAAGCGACAGTAGCTGGGATAACGACCGCTGCTATTGATGCGATTGCTGTAGCAGAACTAGATTCTCGTGGCGCTCAAGCAGCCTTTTTGGGTTATCAAGACTTCCCGGCTAGTATCTGTATCTCAGTTAATGACGAGATAGTACATGGGATACCATCTGATAAAATCATTCAAGAAGGTGATCTTGTAGGGCTCGACTTTGGTGTTAATTACAAAGGTATGATTACTGATAGTGCTATTACTGTACCCGTTGGCAAAATTAATAAGAATGCTCAGCGACTTTTAGATTACACCCAGCGAGCTCTCGATGCTGGTGTTGGGGTATTAAAAGATGGCGTACGAGTGGGCGACATTGGAGCTGCTATAGAAGAACAACTGATACTAGGTGATCTAAAGGTAATAGAGACACTTGGGGGGCACGGAGTAGGGCATGTTTTAAACGAGGAGCCTTACATCGCCAATTTTGGTACTAAAGGAACGGGTGACGTGTTAAAGGCCGGTATGACGATTGCTTTGGAACCAATTGCCAGTCTTGGTACACATGATACTGATTTAGCATCAGATAACTGGACATACGTTACATCTGATAATTCATTATCTGCTCAATTTGAACATACAGTACTTATTACACAAGATGGGGCTGAGATTCTAACCCAGATATAGAAGTGACAACTCATTGAAATACAGGGCATAAAGCGGTATAATTCAATTCTATATGGCAGCACAAAAACACGAAGCAACATTCGTAGGGCTCGACATCGGTACAAGCAAAGTTGTTTGTGTCGTCGGCTTACACCAACAAGACCTCGCTACACCGAGTATTATTGGCCTCGGTGTTGCACCTGTGACTGGCCTGAAGCGAGGGGTTGTGACTGATGTTGAAGAAACAGTAAGTGCAATTACAACCGCTCTTGAAGAGGCTGAACGCATGAGTGGTGTGGCTATTGAGCGAGCAACAATAAATATCGATGGCGCTCACGTACAAAGTACCAATACCTCTGGAGTAGTTGCTGTTGCACGAGCAGATAGAGAAATTGTAGCAGAAGACTTAGCGCGCGTTGAGGCAGTCGCCAGTGCAGTGAACCTAGAGGCTAATCGACAAATAATTAGCGTCATACCAAAGTCTTATCATGTTGATGATCAGCGAGGTGTTACTGACCCTGTTGGTATGCATGGAATTAAGTTAGAAATGGATGCGCATATTATCGCTGGAGCAATGCCGGCAATAAAAAATCTTGATAATGCAGTTTTTCGTTCAGGAATTGCAATTAATCAGCACATTGTTACACCAATAGCTGCTGCAAAGGCTCTTGTTAGTAATCAACAGAAAGATTTGGGTGTTGCCGTAGTGCACTTTGGCTCTGAGACTACTGGGATTGTTGTGTACTCTGCTGGAGTAATTATATTTACCGGCATTGTGCCTTTGGGTTCAAATCATATTACGAAAGATTTGGTATATGGATTGCGTACCTCACTTGAGGTTGCTGAAAAACTAAAGGTTGAACATGGCGTGGCACGCAAACCAAAAGGTAAAACTAACCATAAGTTGAGCCTAGAAGAGTACGGGTCTGCTGGAAATGTCTATCAATATGATATAGATACAATTATTTCAAGCAGATTAGAAGAGATTTTTGTTATGGTGAAAGATCAACTACAAAAAGCTCTTGAAGGAGGTGAAACGCTTGGTTCGGGCATAATTATTACTGGCGGGGGCGCAAATATGCCAGAATTAACTCACTTTGCTCGTAGCATACTCAATACTCCAACGCACCTTGGTCGCGTGACTGGCTATACAGGCATATCAGATAAAATTTCTGATCCTTTGTTTACTTCTGCAGTTGGTTTGATGTTATTAGATATGGAAGCTCCAACATCACATTCTCATAGAAAATTAGGACAGGCACTTCCTGGTATTATTGGAAAAATTAAATCAATCTTTAAAGGTTTAATGCCGTAAAATAAACTTTTATTTTAAAATATAGTTTTAAAAATACCATTTTCATGTGGTATTTTTTTGTACACATTTATTTTCAATACTGAACACATTATTTAATCATAAGTATTTATAAAAAAAGTCGAACAAATATGTTGTATTATTATCAAAGAAAAGCTATACTTATATTATCTCTTGCGAATAACAAGAGTGTGTGGCAAGGATTAAATCCTATCTGGCAGGCTGTTCTCGTGCCTGCCTTTTTTAGAAATTATTTTGGTAACATATAAGAGGAGATAGTATGGCAGAAATACTCCCAGAAATTGAAACGTTTGCGCGTATTAAGGTTGTTGGTATTGGTGGCGGCGGTGGTAACGCCCTAAATCGAATGGTACAGTCAAAACTGCGCGGTATTGATTTTGTTGCTATTAACACTGATGCCCAGGCACTGCATTATTCACAATCAAATAAAAAAGTTCATATTGGTAAAGAAGCTACAAAAGGTCTTGGAGCGGGAGCTAACCCCGAAATTGGCCGTATGGCCGCCGAAGAATCAGAAGCTGAAATCTATGAAGCATTAAAAAATTCTGAAATGGTCTTTATTACAACAGGTATGGGTGGTGGTACGGGCTCTGGTGCTACACCTGTTGTTGCGCGAATTGCTAAAGAAATCGGTGCTCTAACGGTTGCTATCGTGACTAAGCCCTTCACATTTGAAGGTGATAGACGACGTAAGATATCAGAACAAGGCATAGAAGAAATAAAAGATAAAGTCGATACTCTTATTGTGGTACCCAATGACCGAATATTGCAGGTTATTGACCGTAAAACTTCTTTACTAGATGCTTTTGGAGCAGTTGATGATATTTTGAAGCAAGGTGTTCAGGGTATTGCTGATCTTATTACAATTAATGGTATTGTTAATTTAGATTTTGCTGACGTGAAATCTATTATGCATGATGCTGGTAGTGCACTTATGGGGATTGGGCAAGGCTCGGGTGACACTCGAGCAATTGATGCAGTTAAGCAGGCTATTGACTCACCTCTTTTAGAGGTTTCAATTACAGGTGCAAAGGGGGTATTAATCAACTTTACCGGTGGGCGTGATATGGGTATGCACGAAGTAGAAGAAGCTGCTAAGCTTGTTCATGACTCGGTTGACCCAGAAGCAAATATTATTTTTGGTACTGTTATTGATGAAAATATGACTGGTGACATTCGTGTTACTCTCGTTGCTACTGGCTTTGACTCGAATCAGCGAAGTATTAACACGGGTTTTAGTGGTTTTAGTGCCGATACAACCCTTGAAGAAGCCACTCGGTCAGATGA
>JACDEK010000060.1 GCA_013816445.1 Candidatus Saccharimonadota bacterium | reverse complement strand
CGATACACGACTACAAAGAGAAATGGCGTTTTTTCCAATAGGTGAGTATACCGAGCCAGTCAATTGGTATACATATGGCGACAAAACTGCCATTATTTCTTTTGGTACAGAAGTAGTAGGTACAATTATCGAAAGCCCACAGATCGCCGCAGCTATGCGGCAATTATTTACTTTTATTCAGCTTGGCGTTGGTACAATGATGCGTAGCAACGAACCAAATAAACAGGTAAAATAAACATATGAAGTTTCATAAAGACATCTTTAAAGCTTACGACATACGCGGGCTAGCCCCAGAAGAATTAAGCCCTCAAGTAGCTTATGCAATTGGCCGAGCCTTTGCTGATTTTTTACCTGCTGGCAAGGTAGCCGTGGGGCGAGATATGCGTACTGACTCTGGCGCTCTGGCTGATGCTTTAATTGCGGGGTTAATTAAACAAGATAGAGAAGTCGTAGATCTTGGCATGATCACTAGTGATATGATTTATTTTGCTGTTGGTAAGTTCAAATATGCCGGTGGAGCCATGATTACCGCTAGTCATAACCCGGGCGCCTATGATGGTATTAAGCTCACTGGCAAAGGAGTGGTGCCGATTGGTATTGATAGTGGCCTGCTCACAATTGAAAAAGAAGTAGAAACCAGTCATTTCAAAAAGCTCCACACCAAAGGCACAATAACTCAACAGAATATCACTCAAGACTGGGTCAGACACTGTCTAGCAGTCGCTAATGGTATTTCTTCACCTCTCCATATAGGCACCGACACAGGTAACGGCATGGCGGCGATTGTATTGCCTTACTTACACAATCTTACTCCGCTCAAAATAGACAGCTTATTTGTTGAGCTCGATGGAACATTTCCCAATCATATTGCCAACCCCTTAGAAGCAAAAAATACCATAGATCTGTGCAAACTAGTTAAAGAAAAAAATCTCGCCTGTGGCTTGGCTTTTGATGGTGATGGAGATAGAGCTTTTGTAGTAGACAATAAGGGTAATCTGCTGAGTGGCAGCATACTAGGAGCTATTCTGGCTCGCGATATTTTAGAGCAAAACCCTGGTGAAACTGTACTCTATAATGCTATTTGCTCAGATATAGTACCGGGTACTATAGAGAGCTTTGGTGGCCAAGTCGTGCGCACCAAGGTAGGGCATAGCTTTATCAAGGCCGAAATGAAAAAGCATAATGCCATTTTTGCCTGTGAGCACTCGGGGCACTTCTACTTTCGCGACAACTTCAATGCTGATAGTGGCCTAATTGCCGCTCTAAAGCTTCTCAAAATATTAAGCCAATCAGAAAAACCTCTCTCAGAAATAGCCGCTCCGTACAGATCAATGTTTTATAATTCTCCAGAACTAAACTTTACTATTCAAAACCCTCAAGAGGCCCTCAAGGTAATTGAGCGCCGGTATGGCGATGGTGAAATAGATTTTCTAGATGGCCTGACAGTGCGCTACCGAGACTGGTGGTTTAATGCCCGCCCTAGTAACACTGAGCCATTTGTACGTATCAATATTGAAGCCAAAAACGAGTCTACTCTCATGCAAAAACAAAAAGATCTTACTAAAATACTAAAAAAAATGTAGTTTATCTCTTGCCAATATTTGGCTGAGGCGTACAATATTATTAGAAGTAATTAGTACCTCAAAGATCTGGCTTAAGAGTCGCATGGCAAGTCGTTATCCTGCCTTTCGGAGTAACGAACCTCTGCTAACTGCTTAGTACTCACGCCGAGCCCGGAAAGTGACGAACACAGTCGGCTCTTAAGCCCGTTAATCTAGCAAATACCGCTTCTTGCTGATAGTACCTTCTTGAGCGCACCAAAAACTATCAGCGCTACCTGGGTCGGTAGCTGCCTCTGCCAGCCGACCTGGGTGGTTCTTAATTCATCAGCTCACGCCCGTACTGGTGAATCAACTGGTGCAAGAGCACTACGAGTCGTCATGACCAAGTGCTCTTGCACCAAGTTCTTCCATAGTTCTGCACTTAGTTAATCTAAGTGTATTTTTATAAATATTATTCTTGACAATACTACCTCGATGATGTAACATTACTATCTGTTATATAGGCTGTAATTATAGCAAAAAGCCTAGCACCTTCTTAAATGTTTTGACCAGACTGTCTTAAGGCAGTTCTACCTCGCATCGAGGGTCTCTCGCTAAGTGAAGAGTAAACAAGGAACAATGCGCTGGAGCGCACCTTGTTGAACAGAAAACACTGGGCAGTCTGGTCTGTATCTCAAAAATCGTACTTCTGTAGTAGCAAAACAGCCCGCGGGTGCTAGCAAATCGGCTCGCCTACTGGTAACAAAGCTCTATAGAAGTACTGGGTATGAATTGGTGAAAGGCTTGGCGGGCAGGATCCTCTCCTGTCACTTGCCAATAGAGCTAATCATTTCTTCATACCCTGGTCTTCCTAGGGAGATAATAAGTAGGCTTTCGAGAGCCTCTCTTTCAAGGAAGCTTGGGTGTTGGTAGGGCCTCCACCACTCAAGCAGATGGGCGGTGACACATTGTCGTCATCAAAGCCCAGGTCATAACCTACTCCAAATGTTCTGACCTGGGCTTGCCCGTTTTTCTCACCCTTTGCCACTCTCAATTATGAGGGTGGCTTTTTTCATAGACGATTATCTGAAATAATAGGTGTATGTCTAAAGCCACCGAAACCGATCGCAAAGCCCGCGAAACCATAGTTGATCTCCTTGCCTACTGTGCGGTTTTCTCATTGAGTCTCAATGAAGATCAGATATTGTGGTATCTACCTGTCAAAGCCAGTATGGTAGGGGTCAAAACCCACATAGCTGTGCTCATCAAGCGTGGCAAAATATACCGGTTGCCAGATAAAACCTATGGGGTCAAAAAGGGTATTTATAACAGATCAAAAGCCAGTCAAGAGATTATTGCTACAAATCTAAAAAGAGCCCTGCGCTTTTCTCGACTTTTTCGGCTTCTTCCATTTGTAAAAGCAGTAGTACTGAGTAGTGATAGTGTTTTGCAACTTGATAACCCAGATGTAAATTTGCAATATATTTTTGTCACACTGCCCGGAAGAATATACATAACCAAGGGGGTTTTATATTATTTCTTGGGTGGTATAGGTAAAAGACGTAATAGCAAAAACCAACACAAGAGTGTATATCTTAATATGTTCTACACAACTTCAGGTGTACGGTTTAGTGACAAAATGGGTGCTTGCAGTATAGATCAAGTATTATGGTTTATTTTGGCACAACCCCTATATGGAGAAAAAGTATGGTTTAGCTTGCTGCAAAAAGACACTCTTGTGTACGCTAGCCTGCCAAACTACCCCTGGAGACACACCGGTACTCAGATATATACAACCATGAGTCGGTATATAGATAAGCTCGACAATCAAGGTTATCGTCGTCACTTACGGCATGTAGCCGACCAGCCAGAGTTTCATGGCACACAGGCACTACTACGAGTACGGCCAGATACACTTATAGCTCGGCCCAATCACAAATCACAGATCAAGACTAGCGAACTGTATTATAAAGAGATTCGCAGTCAAATAAAGTAATACCAAGAAGGCATTGACTTTATTACATACTTGTGCTATTATTGTAATCTGCTCAGTTTTGCTGGGCTGCAACTTGATGAAGTAAAGAAATGCAAAGGTCTTGAGGACCGGCCACGCTCGTCGTCGCCAGCCCTCAAGTTGGAGCCATCAGGCTCCTTCATCGTGGGAGAGACGATAATTTTTAAGACTAAGCGATGTATGTGGCTCTGCTACCTGTAGTCTGACAATCAAAGTCAGTGGTAGCAGAGCGAACACAGCGGTAAATCCATACCGAGATTGATCTTAACCGGTCAGAAAAACCAGGTAACTGGAGAGGTGCGCAGAGCTACAACGATTCCTTTGTGGAGTACGGTTTGAATAATTTCAAACCAAAAATCTACTTAAGCACATCAGCGTAACACCGGCACAACATCCAGAAAACACCTTTCTCAGTGTGGTAAAAAACCGCGCCAACAAACAGGTTGTGTGAGGAGAGGTGCAGTAATGCACCCCTCCTCACCACCTCATATTTTACTTCATCACTTTTCCAGATTGTTCAATGCATTTGAACCACCTGAAGAAGATCACTAAAAACACCTGCAGAAATGCAGGTGTTTTTGTTTATGCTTGACTAACATTTTTGGCTCATTTACACTGGGTACTGGCACTCTCATTGTATGAGTGCTAATTATATCGAGACATAACGAGAAATTATTGAGTTTTTTTCGTTATTACTCGATGTAATTCCAGCAATTAACGAAAGGATCTTACCAAATGAAAACTATCATTAGCCCCCTTGCCGACAGACTAGTATTACAACAGGTAGACAGCCAAGAAACTACCGCTTCAGGCATTATTTTGCCAGATAGTGCCAAAGAAAAGCCAGCCGAAGGTACTGTTATTGCTATTGGCAAAGACGTAGAAGAAGTGCACGTGGGTGACACCGTACTGTATGGACAGTATGGCCCAACAGAAGTAAAAGTAGATGACACAGAATATCTGATTGTAAAAGAAGAAGATGTTTTAGCAATTATAAAAGGAGTAAAATAATGGCAAAAGATATTATTAGTTCAGAAGAAGCCCGCAAAAAACTTAAAGCTGGTGTAGACAAGCTCGCTGATACAGTCAAAACAACGCTTGGGCCAAAAGGCCGAAATGTTGTGCTTGGTAAATCATTTGGTGGCCCAGTTATTACCAATGACGGCGTAACTATCGCCAAAGAAATTGATCTAGAAGATCCCTTTGAAAACATGGGTGCCCAGATAGTAAAAGAGGTGGCTAGCAAAACAAACGACCAAGCTGGTGACGGCACTACCACTGCTACCGTACTTGCTCAAGCTATTATTGAAGAAGGTATCAAAAATGTTGCAGCGGGTGCCAACCCTATGGCAATTCGTCATGGTATCGAAAAAGCCGCCCAAGCTGTAGCAGCCGAGCTCACTAAGATTGCCAAACCA